>JACMMK010000085.1 GCA_014379045.1 Burkholderiales bacterium | reverse complement strand
CGCGTTCGAGCAGCAGCGTACGGCGACCGGCGCGACCGAGCGCCTCGGCTGCTACGGCCCCCGCGGGCCCGGTACCGACGACGATCGCATCGTAGTGAATCGTGCTCATCGCGAAGCTCGTTGCAACATGCTCGCTGGATTGTCCATTGCATTGGCCATCGGATCGTTCATCGCGTCGTTCATGGGATAGTTCTTCGCATCAGCACTCACGTTTCGTCGCCGGCGGCCAGCAGCGCGAATGAAGCGAGCCAGTGTGTCGCGCCGTAATCGCCATCGGTCACGGCCGCGACGGACGCAAGCCAGTGCGCTTCGATCGCCTGCTCGACCACGCTGCGCAGCGCTGCAGGCAGATCCGGCGACAACCGGCGCCAGCACCATACGCGCACGAGATTGAGGCCGTGCAGGTGAACGAGGCGTGCGTCGCCGGGATCGGTGACGCGCACCGGTTCGAGCCAGCGTGCGAGCATATCGTGCGCCGGTGCGAACGCATGCCACCAGTCGGCAAAGTCGCAGCCGTCGAGCACTTCGCGCATCAGCACCGCCTCGACCAGCCCGGCGGAGAGGAAATCCTCACCCCCCGGTTCGTAGTGCGCGGGGTAGCGCTGGTCTCGACCGAACCAGTGATGCGCGCGTTCGACGATACGCTGCTCGAGCGCGTGATGCCCGACGGTGCGCGCATAGTCGAGCGCGAGCACGCAGGCGAACGCCGTGTTCGAATGCGTGCCGGTGCGGATCGGCCAGTCGAGCCGCGGCAGATGATCGAGCAGTCGCAGCGCGTAGCGGTCGGCGAGCGGCTCGTGGTCCGCTACCCACACGGTCGCCGCAGCCTCGGTGCGCGCGAGTCGAACGAGCTCGGCCTGCAACTGGAGCAGCCAGCCCCACCCGTAAGGACGCTCGAACCCGGCGTGCGCCGGCGCTTCGATGAAATCGAGTTCCCCCTGTATGGCCGGGCGCGTGAAGCGCGCGTCGAAGTGACCGATGATCGCTACGGCGTCGAGCCGCTCGCGACCGAGCCGCAGCAGGCGGGCAAGACTCCAGTGCATGTGCACGCACGAATGCCAGTCGTAGCTCGTGTGGTACAGCGGATGCAGGATGCGCGGCGCGACCAGGTCGGCGTCCGCGGCGAGCCACAGCTCCGGGCGATAGGGGTACTCACGCTGGACGTTGGTGAGCGCGATGGCGGCGAGCCGTGCGAAGGGGATCGGTGTCATCGCCGCTCTGAGCGCGCGCGCCTGCGGCGCGAGGGCGCAAGCGGAGTCCGCGCAGAATATCCGCATCTCGAACGCGACGCGCAGTGCGCCTGCACCGACGACCACGCTCGCACGACATTGATTTCGCGCATCACGATGCCACGTTCAGCAACAGCGCGACCCCGACGATGATCAGACCGATGCCGATCATCTCGCGCGCGCTCGCATGCTGCGCGAACATCCGACGCGACAGCATCATCGCGAACAGCACTTCGACCAGGCCGACGGTGCGCACCAGCGCCGCAGCCTGCAACGAGAACGCCAGAAACCAGCACTGCGACGCGGCCGCCCCAGTGAAGCCGGCGAGCGTCGACGCGCGCCATGCGCCGGCGAGCTGACGCAACCGTCCCGGTTCACGCCAGGCGAGCCACATCGACAACAATGCCGTCTGCAGCGCGAGCGATGCCACCAGCGCGAGCGTCGCGCGGCCATAGAAAGGATCATCGCCGAGCGCGAGGATCGCCCCGCGAAACCCGACCACCGACAGCGCGAACGTGGCCCCGGCGGTGATGCCGAGCAACGCCGCAGTGCCCCATCCATCATTGGCGAAGGGTTGCGGGGACGTGGCTCCGGACGCCGCCGCGACCGTCGCGCGCGGCCACGACAGCGCGAACACCCCTGCGGTCGCGATCACCACCGCTGCGACCGCCGACACGCTCAACAGATCATCGAGGAACACGAAGCCGAACACTGCGATCAGCACCGGTTCGGTCTTGATGTAGGCGGTGCTGACCACGAACGAGCGCCGCTGCATCAGCGTCAGCATCAGTGCAGTGGCGATGATCTGGGTCGACGCGCCGAGCGTGAGCCAGAACCAGAACGACCAGGACACAACTGGTGCGACGATACCGCCCGCAAGCCATACCAGTAGAAGGAACAGCACCCCGAACGGCAGACCGTAAAGGAAGCGCACATGGGTCGCGCCCGCGGTACCGACGGTATCGACCAGACTGCGCTGGAGAGCGTTGCGCAGTGTCTGGCCGGCGGCGGCCGCGACCGCGAACACAGCCCACAGCCAATCGGGTGCAGCCAGGGGCGTGCTCATGCCATCATGGCAAGCGGCCGCCCCGATCGACGGCAGTCACGCGCTGACGGAGCTATCGGGCACCCGCGCATTTCGGCGATACAGACCGAACCGCGCGCATGCCGCGTGATCAATTCCCCGCGATCGTCATGTCGTCGAGCAGAATCGATCCGCAGGTCTTCGAGCCACGGTGCAGCACATCGCTGCCGATCTCGACGATGCCGCGGAACATGGTCTTCAGGTTGCCCGCGATGGTGATCTCATGCACCGGATACGCGATCTCGCCGTCTTCGACCCAGAAGCCGGCCGCACCGCGTGAATAATCGCCGGTCACGCCGTTGATGCCGTGACCCAGCAGCTCGGTGACCACCAGTCCGCGACCCATCTTCTTCAACAGACCGGCGAAGTCGAGCGCGCCGCTGTCGAGCGTGAGGTTGTGGTTGCCGCCCGCATTGCCGGTGCTCTGCATGCCGAGCTTGCGTGCGGAATAACTGCCGAGGAAATAGCCCTGCACGACCCCGTCGCGGACGACTTCACGCGCGCTCGTCGCGACGCCCTCGTCGTCGAACGGCGAGCTCGCCAGACCGCGCGCCACATGCGGTGCCTCGCGCAGCTGCACGCCCGGGGCGAACACCGTCTGGCCGAGACTGTCGAGAAGGAACGACGACTTGCGATACAGCGACCCACCCGACACGGCGCCGACGAAGTGCGAAATGAGGCTGCCGGCGAGCGTCGCTTCGAACAGCACCGGCGCGTTCACGGTATCGAGCTTGCGCGCATCGAGTCGTTGCACCGCGCGGGTGGCCGCGCGCCGGCCTACCGCCTCGGGCGATTCGAGTTCGTCTTCGCGACGCGCGGCCGTGTACCAGTCGTCGCGCTGCATGTCGTCACCGTGTTCCCCGATCACCGAGCACGACAGGCTGTAGCGCGACGTCGGATACGCGCCGATGAAACCGTTCGAGTTGGCGAGCACGAAGTGCCACTGCTGCGTGTAGAGATTGGCGCCTTCGGAGTTGGCGATGCGCGGGTCGTGCTCGAGCGCCGCGCTTTCGCAGCGGCGGGCGAGATCGATCGCGGTGTCGACCGAAACATCCCACGGATGGTAGAGGTCCAGATCGAGTTCGGACAGCGCCTGCGTCGACGGATGCCGCGCCGGATCCGGGAGGCCGGCACAGTCGTCGGCCGCGGTGTAGCGCGCGATCGACAGCGCGGCTTCGACGGTGTCGAGGATCGCCTTCGGCGAGAAGTCGGAGGTGCTCGCGTGGCCGCGCTGCTGGCCGAGGTAGACCGATACCCCGAGCGACTTGTCGCGCGTGTACTCGATCGTCTCGACTTCGCGCGCGCGCACGGTGACACTCTGCCCGAAACCGTCGTTGACCTCGGCGTCGGCCGCGGTCGCGCCGAGGCGTTTCGCATGCGCGAGAGAGTCGGCTGCGATCTGCTTCAGGGTATCTTCGGACAGGCTGAATCGGGCAGTGCTCATCGGGTCGGCTCACAATACTGGCGAGACTTATGATAGCAGCGCGGGTTGCTCGTCCCTGCCGCAGCCGGGGTTGACCCGCGCGCAAGTCGACCCCCGCTTGTTCGACCGCCGCGTCGACCTTCACCCGTTTCCGGAAAATCCGTTTCCATGTCCGACTCACGACCTCCGCCCGTCGACACGCCCGTGAATTCGCCGGCGGCTGTGCCGCCCGCCGCGCCCCTTAGCAAGACCCGTCTCAAGCGCGACGCGCAGGAACTGCAGGCGCTCGGCACGCGCCTGGTTGAGCTGCCGCGCGAGCGGCTGCAGAAGCTCGATCTTCCGGAACGCCTGCGCGAAGCGGTACGCGACGCGCAGTCGATGACCCGCCACGAGGCGAAGCGCCGACAGATGCAATACATCGGCAAGCTGATGCGCGACATCGATCCCGCTGCGATTCGCGCACAGCTGGGGATATGGGACGGCAATTCGGCGAGCGAGATCGCGCGGCAGCACAGCATCGAACGCTGGCGCGTGCAGCTTCTCGCGAGCGATGCGGCGCTCACCGAATTCGCGGCGAGGTACCCCGGCTGCGACACCACGCAGTTGCGCACGCTCGTGCGCAATGCGCATCGCGAAGCGGCGCAGGGCAAGCCCGCACGCAGCTATCGCGAGCTGTTCCGGGTGTTGCGCACGATCACGAACGAGCCCAGGCCAGACCTATCCCCCGACCCGCAGCCGGACCTTCCTGATGATATCGCGGGCGCAGCGTCTGCTCGTGACGGGCAGGAAGAGGACGGCGCGCGCTCCGGTAGCGGCGCCCCCTCGGCAACCCGGTCCTGACGCGGCGCGCGGTGCGGTGGTCGG
>JACMMK010000084.1 GCA_014379045.1 Burkholderiales bacterium | reverse complement strand
GTGCACGCTGTACGCGGTTGCCGCAGCGATCCACGAGGACATCGCACCGGGCTCGTTGATGCCCTCCTGCAGTATCTGCCCTTTCTTGTCTTCCTTGTAGAACATCAGCTGATCGGAATCTTCCGGCTTGTAGAGCTGGCCGACCGAGGAGTAGATGCCGAGCTGGCGGAACATGCCTTCCATGCCGAAGGTGCGCGATTCATCGGGCACGATCGGCACGATCAGCTTGCCCAGCACCTTGTCGCGCACGAGCGTGCCGAGGATGCGCACGAACGCCATCGTCGTCGAGATTTCGCGCTCTTCGGTCGACTTCAACACCGCCTCGAACGCCTGCAGCGGCGGCACGACGAGCGGCTCGACCTGACGCCTGCGCTGCGGCAGCGAGCCGCCCATGGCGGCGATGCGCCCGCGCAGATAGACCATCTCGGGGCTGTCTTCGGCCGGGCGGTAGAGCGGAATCTCGTCGAGCTGGTCGTCCGGGATCGGGATCGCGAAGCGGTCGCGGAAGGCACGGATCGATACCGTGCCCATCTTCTTCTGCTGGTGCGTGATGTTCTGGCCTTCCCCCGACTCGCCCATGCCGTAACCCTTGATGGTCTTGGCGAGAATGACCGTCGGTTGACCCTTGTGCTGGGTCGCGCTCGCATACGCGGCGTACATCTTGTGCGGGTCGTGACCACCCCGATTCAGGCGCCAGATGTCCTCGTCGGACATCGTCGATACCATTTCTCGGAGTTCGGGATACTTCCCGAAGAAATGCTCGCGCACATAGGCACCGTCCTTCGACTTGAAGGTCTGGTACTCGCCGTCGACGCACTCTTCCATACGCTTCAGCAGCAGGCCCGACTTGTCCTGCGCGATCAGGGGATCCCAGTACGAGCCCCAGATCACCTTGATGACGTTCCACCCGGTGCCGCGGAAATCGGCCTCGAGTTCCTGGATGATCTTGCCGTTCCCGCGCACCGGGCCGTCGAGCCGCTGCAGGTTGCAGTTGACGACGAAGATCAGGTTGTCGAGGCGCTCGCGCGCGGCGAGCGAGATCGCGCCGAGCGATTCCGGCTCGTCCATCTCGCCGTCGCCCATGAACGCGAACACCTTGCGCCCGGCGGTGTCGACGATGCCGCGATCGTGCAGATACTTCATGAAGCGCGCCTGATAGATCGCCTGCAGCGGCCCGAGTCCCATCGAGACCGTCGGAAACTGCCAGAAATCAGGCATCAGCCAGGGGTGTGGATATGACGATACGCCCTTGCCGTCGACTTCCTGCCGGAAGTGGTCGAGCTGCGCCTCGGTGATGCGCCCTTCGAGAAAGGCGCGGGCATAGACGCCGGGCGACGAGTGCCCCTGAAACATCACCAGGTCGCCGCCGTGCTCCGCCGTCGGTGCATGGAAAAAGTGATTGAAGCCGACGTCGTACAGGGTGGCCGCCGACGCGAAACTCGCGATGTGCCCGCCCAACTCCGACGAATGCTTGTTCGCGCGGATCACCATCGCCATCGCATTCCAGCGAATCAGCGAGCGGATGCGGTGCTCGAGTTCGTGGTCGCCCGGCGATTTCGCCTCCATGTGCGTCGGAATCGTGTTGATGTACGCGGTCTGCGCGCTGAACGGCAGGTAGCCGCCGCTGCGGCGCGCAAGGTCCACGAGCTTCTCGAGCAGGAAGTGCGCACGCTCGGGCCCTTCGTGGTCGAGCACGCTCTTCAACGCATCGAGCCATTCCTTTGTCTCGGCGGGGTCGGGATCGGCGCCGACGCCCGCGTGCATGTCCGTCAGATCCATGAGCTGTGCCTTGGAAGGTGGTGAGAACCGAGCCTGTGCCGGACACGTTCGCGACACGGGAACTAGTGCACGATGGTCGCGCGGTGCCTCGTTTCGCGACGAGTATAGCGCGCACATTTTCGTGGTCCCGGGTCAGACTGCGCCGCTGCGGAAACGATCTGAAGCCCTGAAAATACTTGCTGCGCCGCGCCATCGCCTTGCCAGAGGGTAGAACTCGATCGATGGGGCTTTTTGCGCCGCACTGCGACAACGCGTGTTTTTTCCCAGGTTGTTGCAAGGCACTGCTCGTCGCGACGCACAGAGCGTTCCAACCCGGGCGTCGATCTCCGGACGCGGCGCGTTTCGGGGTGCGGCTGGCAGGTGACTGCGACGCGGACAACCCGTGCGGCCTACCTGTCGCGGCAGGTCGAGCACCTATACTGTAGTCGCGTCTATTGCCCAGGCGCCCAAACCAAGTTTTCGCGCCGGCGGCGTTCTGGCATGCGATTCATCATGGAGGAATTGTTGTGCTTAAAATCACCCAGCAGTTTTCGGCGATTTCGGCTTCAGCCGCAATCCTTGCCGCCTGTTCGACGATAGCTCCCACGCTCGGCGCGGCCATGCTGTCGATGCTGGCGCCGACGGTTGCGCGGGCACAAGGTGCCGACGCCAACTACCCGGTCAAGTCGATCCGCGTCATCGTGCCGCTCGCCCCCGGCGGGGGCAATGATGCGATCGCGCGGATGGTCGGGGCGCGCATGCAGGAGCGGCTGGGGCAATCGGTCGTGGTGGACAACCGGCCAGGTGCGGGCGGTATTGTCGGCACCGAGATCGCGGCGAGGGCGGCGCCCGACGGTTACACGATGATAGTCGTCAACAATTCCCACGTCATCTTGTCCTCGCTCTATGCGAAGCTCTCGTTCGATCCGATCCGCGATTTCTCGCCGGTGTCGTTGGCGGCGGTGTCGCCGCTGGTATTGGTCGTGCACCCGTCCATGCCGGTGAACAACATTCCCGAGTTGCTCGCGTGGGCACGCGCGAACCCGGGCAAACTCAACTACGGTATTTCCGGGGTGGGCAGCGCGCCGCATCTCGCCGGCGAGCTGCTCGCGCAGATGGGCAAGATCGAAATGACGCCTATCATCTTCAAGGGCATCGGACCGGCGATGACCGCTGTGCTGGGCAACGAGATCCCGATGACCTTTCCGAACCTGCTGACCGGCATGGCGCAGATCAAGGCCGGGCGCGTGCGTTCGCTCGGCATCACGAGCCTCAAGCGCGCCGACGCAGTTCCCGATATGCCTACGGTCGCCGAGGGCGGCTTGCCCGGCTACGAGGCCAGCATCTGGTTCGGTTTTCTGGCGCCGCGTGGCACGCCCGCGCCAATGATCGACCGGCTCAATCGCGAGATCGTTGCCGTGCTGAAGTCACCCGAGGTGCATCAGCAGATCGTGAGCATCGGTGCGGAACCGATCGCGAGCAGCGTGGCCGAGTTCGCTGCAGTGATCAAGAACGATGCTGAACGGCTAGGGCGACTCGTCAAGGAGCGCGGTATCCGGGCGCAATAGTTCTCGCCCGGTCCGTGCCCCCGGTCCGGCGCAGCCACCGACCCCCGTAAGTGGCTGCGCCGGCAAAGCGGTCGTTGCTCAGGCGATCTGAACGTTGCGCCGTTCGCGGCGGGCGGCGAACAACATGCCGAGCATGCCGGTCAGCATCAGGACGCCCGAAGCGGGCACCGGGATCACACTCGTGTTGCCATACACATGGTTGTCCGACTCGAAGGCGATGTCGGTCGATACGAACACAACCCGATCGAAGCCCAGGCCGGCGTCGAACTGGAAGTTCACGTAGATCGCCTGATCCTGCGCGCCGGGCGTGAGCGACGGGGTAGCCGCGGCCTGGGTGCGGACCATCGCGCCGTCGATCGTGGCGACCAGGTTCGCTCCATCGAAGAAGCTCAACGTGTTGTAGTTGTCGACCGAGCCCCACCACAGGCCGAAGTAGTTCGAGCGGACGAGCACGTTGGCCTCGGCTTCGGTCTGCCCCTGCAGGGCGATCGGCACCGACAGGTATTGGCTGGTGTTCGGATCGGCGGGGGTGGTCGGCGCGGCGTATTGACCCGTTACCGTACCGACGACGATCTGTCCGTTACCCGAGTAGGGCGACGTCGCGGGGCTGAGCGGGCCGAGCGGCAGTGCGTTGAAGTCGTACGTGACAAAGCCGGGGAGGCCGGCGAAGTTCGACGTCTGTCCTTCGTTGGCGATCGAAGTCCCGCCGAAGGAAATGACGACGGCAGCCGAGGCGGATAGCGAAAATGCGCCGAGTACAGCAGCGGCGGTCGTGAGTGAAGCAAACTTCGCGATGCGGATCATCTTGGGTCTCCAGGTGTCGCCGGTATGGCGGTTGCGTCTTGTGGCGGACGCAGAGTAGGAGACCGCTACGAGGGTTGCGCGTGACAAACCGCGCACCGATTCGCGCGCGTTGATCCGATCGGACCAACGATGTGCGATGTCGCCATCACGGGCGTGCGGTAATGCACGCCGGTTCAGACCACCCGGTCCGGTGGCGGTTGACCCGCGAAATGAGCGCGCAGATTTGCGAGCAGGCGCGCGGTGCGCTCGGCGCGAATCTCGTGGGTGGACGACCCGAGATGCGGCAGCAGCATCACCTGCTCGAGCGCGCGCAGCTCGACCGGTACGCGCGGCTCGTCGTCGAACACCTCGAGCCCGGCGCCTGCGATGGCACGGCTCTGCAGTGCTTTGATCAATGCCGGCTGGTCGACGATCGCGCCCCGACTCACGTTGATCAGGTAGCCCTTCGGTCCGAGTGCCGACAGGATGCGACGATCGATCAGCCGGTGCGTCGAGGGCGTCACCGCGCACGCCACCACCAGACAATCGGCGTCGGCCGCCATCTCGGCCAGCTCTGGATAGTGTCGCCATCGCACATCGGCTTTCGGCGACGGCCCGTGATACACGACCGACATCCCGAACATCTCGGCGCGCCGCGCCACCGCGCGACCGATGGCGCCGAGTCCGATCACCCCGCAGGTCTTCCCGCGCAGGTCCGTGCTCATCGGGAACGCGCCGTCGAGCCAGCGCCCGGCGCGCACGAAGCGATCGGCTTCGCACAGCCTGCGCATCACCCCGAGCATGAGGCCCAGGGCGACATCGGCTACTGCCTCGTGCGTCCACTCGGGCGTGTTGGTGACGATCACACCGCGTGCGCGCGCCGCTGCGACGTCGAGCGTGCCGTGGCCCTGCCCGAAGCAGGCAACGATCTCGAGATTCGGGAGCGGCTCGAGGTCGGGGGCGGAGAACCCGCGCAGCCCGGTCGTGATCACGCCGCGGATGCGTTCGCGTATCGGCGCAGGAAGTTCGTCCTGACCGATGCCGGCGCGCCGGTGCACGATGAATTTGCGTTCGACTTCCGCCAGGGCAGGTGCGTAGAGCGGCGCGATCGCGAGCAGTTGCGGCCGGTCGAGCGCGGCCACGCTAACGTTCGCCGAGAAGTTCCAGCGCGTTCACGCCGCGAATGCGGTCGCGCTGCGCATCGGTCAGCTCGGCCACCGCGGCGAGCAGGTCGAGCGGGATGTCCTCGGCCATGTCGAATGGCGCGTCGGTGCCGATCATCACGCGGTCCGCGCCGACGCGCCGGATCAGGAAACGCAGCGATTCCGCATCGTGGGTCAGCGAATCGAAATAGAAGCGGTGAAGTTGCGCGAACGGCGAATTGGCCGTATTCGCGCGCGCTTCCTTGCGCACCAGGTAGCCGTGCTCGAGCCGGCCGAACTGGTAGGGCAGATGGCCGCCGCCGTGCGCGAGGATGACGTTCAGATCCGGCAGCTGATCGAGCACGCCGCCCAGCATCAGGTGCACCGCCATCAGGGTGGTATCGAACGGCAACCCCGCAGTATTGCCGAGGTAGTAGCAGCCCAGATCAGGAGACAGTGCGCCGGCGATGTAAGGGTGCGCGAACACGCTTACGCCCAGTTCGGCGGCGCGCCGCAGTACCGGCCGGAACTGCGGTTCGGAGAGCAACTGGCCCTTGACCCGGCAGCCGAGCTCGACCGACCTGAAGCCGTGGTCGCGTACCACGCGCTCGAGTTCGGTCACGGCGGCGTCTGCATCCTGCATCGGCAACGTCGCCATGCCGCGCAACCGGTCGGGCTGCACGGCGACCATGTCGGCGACGCCGTCGTTCAACACGCGTGCCGCGGCGAGTCCGGTCTCGGCGGGCAGCCAGTAGAAGAACACCACCGGCGTCACCGACAGGACCGAGATGTCGATGCCCTTGCGATCCATCCCTTCGAGCTTGGCGTCGACATCGTAGAATTCCGGGTGCAACGGGGAGCCGTGTTTGTCGTCGCGCACCAGCGTCTCGTTCGCGCCCGTGCCGCTGACGGTCATCTCGAAATCGCGCGGGCGCTGCCGGATCGCCTCGATCATGCTTCTCGGCAGCACATGGCTGTGTATGTCCACACACGGTGTCTTGCCGGTCATCGCGTCCCTCGTTTCGTCATGTCGTCATGTGACGGGGCGTGCCGTGCGGGCGGTGACATCGCGTCGCGTGGCGCGTGCCGGGCACCTTCGCGCGCTAGTCCGCCTTGATCCCCGCATCGCGGATCACCTTCGCGAAGCGCGCAGCTTCGCTGCGAATGAATGCACCGAATTCCTCGGGTGAGCTGGTCAGCGGCTCGACCCCTGCGGCGGCGAAACGTGTTTTCATGTCGGGCGCGGTCACCGCCTTGGCGAGCTCGGCGTTCAGCCGGTTGACGATCTCGCGTGGCGTACCGGTCGGCGCGAGCATCCCGTACCAGACGCTGATCTCGAAGTTGGGGAAGCCCGATTCTTTCGAAGTCGGCACCTCGGGCAGATCGGGCAGCCGTTGCGGCATCAGCACCGCGAGCGCGCGCACCCGCCCCGAGATGATCTGCTGCACCGCTGCCGGCGCGGCGACCACCAGCATGTCGATCTCGCCACCCGCCAGCGCGCCCAGCGCGATCCCCGACCCCTTGTACGGCACATGGACGATATCGAGCTTCTCCAGACTCTTCAGCAGTTCGGGTGCCAGGTGGGTGGTAGTGCCGATACCCCCCGAGCCGTAGTTGAGCCGGCCCGGGCTCTTGCGTGCGAGTTGCACCAGATCTTTCAGGGTGCGCGCGGGGACCGACGGATGCACGACCAGCACGTTACGCACCGCGCCGACGAGCGCGATCGGCGTGAGATCCTTCTGCGGGTCGTAATTCAACTTGGTGTAGAGCAACGGGCTCAACGCGATCACCGGCGAGCTGAGCACGATCGTATAGCCGTCCGCCGGTGAGCGCGCCGCGAGTTCGAGGCCCACATTGCCGCTGGCGCCGGGCCGCGAGTCGACCAGGATCGGTTGGCCGACCAGTTCGGCAAGCCGCTGCGACACCAGCCGGCCGACGATGTCGGTCGGGCCCCCGGGCGGGAACGGCGAGATCATGCGGATCGGCCGGGTCGGATAGGGCTGGGCCTGACCCGCAGCTGGAAGCGCTCCCAGCGCGACGAGCGCGGCGCACAGCGCCGCGGCCCGCGTGCGTCGTGCGCGAATCGGTGAAGCCTTCATGCCTCCTCCTTCGGGCTCTACGTTGGAGCCGAGTGCGCTGCTCTAGTAATGCGATTTGAAGCTGATCGCGTCACGGTACGCCAGGTCCTCGAGATCGATGTACGAACGCTTGGTTGCCTTGTCGACGGTGAACTGGATCTTGCGCTCGGTTTCGTTCGTCGCGCGGATGTCGAGCAGTTCGAGCGACTCGTCGACTTCCCACTCGTGGGCGCCGGCAATACCGGCCGGGGCATAGATCATCGAACCGGCACTGACTTCGAACTCTTCGCCCTCGATGTTGCGTACCGTCGCATGGCCGGCGATCACGTAGTAGCACGCTTCGATCGGATGCCAGTGCAACTGCTCGTAGGTGCCCGGCGCGTAGGTGGCGCGGCCGACGCGTACGCGGTCGGTCTGCTGCACCTCGGGCCAGCCGATCAGGCGCTGATAGGTTTGCCCGTCGGTCACGCCGCGGCGACCCGGAAACGCCGCCTCGTTGATCACGCGCAGTGTCGCTTTCACTTCCATGTTTCCGACTCCTCGATCGATTGCTATCGGGCAGCACGACGCCATACCGGCACGGACCAGTCCCGACCGCCGCGCGGTGCCGTGCACCGTCGAACGGCGGCGTGCCTCCTGCCGCGGCTCTTGTCGGCTACGGCGGTGGCACGTTCGCCGAAATCCGGGGTGATGTCAACGCAACACGGGCGCCACGCCGGCCGATGCACCCGCCACGATGGCCCGTTGCGGACGTCGTCAGCGCAGGGCGTCCAGCAATGCGACGGTGCGACGCATCGCGAACTGTCGTGCCTCGGCGTCGAAGCGTTCATCGTGCTGCATCATGAATCCGTGCTGCACGCCCGGGAACACGTGTATCTCGACATTGTCGCTGCGCGCACACAACGCACGATAGGCGTCGAGCACGTCGACCGGGGCACGGTTGTCGCGGTCGCCCCACACGAGGCACACCGGGCGCGTGAGGTCGGTCGTGTCGGCAATGAAATCGAGCATCGATGAACCATGGCAGGCGATGCCCGCCTCGAAGCCGAGGCGCTTCGGCCCGATGATCGCGTAGGGCCCGCCATAACAGAAACCCATCACCACGGCGCGTCCATTGCACCCGGGTCGTCGACGCAACGCGTCGAGCGTGTCGGCAAGGTCGGCCTCACCGGTCGCGATCGTCTGACGGCGCGGTTCCGAGCGCGCAGCGGTGCGCTTGTCGGTGCGCGGCAGCGGTCCCGGCGTCGTGCGCCAGAAGAGGTCGGGGGCCGCCGCGAAGAAGCCTTGGGACGCCAGTTCGTCGGCGATCTGGCGGATGTCGGCATCGACCCCGTGTACTGCCGACGCGAGGACCACCGCAGGCACCGGGTCGGTCATGTCGGGCTCGACCACATAGCAATCGAACTCGCCGCCCTCGCGCGCAGCAATCCTGATGTCGTTACGGTGCATGAAGGCTCCTTCGATACGAGTTGAAAAATCCGGTCAACGACACAGCCGATTCGGTCCCCGATCCAGGTGCAGGTGGTCGGCATGGGCCCGGTTGTAATCCGGCCCGAGCACGACGTCGAAGAAACGGCAGCCGCCACGGTGAATCGCCTGGAGGAACCGGGCGTCGGCGTTGTCGCCCCGCCAGTGTCGCGCGACGGTGATGCGCCGCCCGCTCGCCAGCACGAAACCTGCCACGTCCAGCGCATCGGCGGTAGCGTGCCGACTGCGCGTTCCCTGGTCACGCCCGTTGATGTTACGGCAGGCATAGCTGCCGTAGTGCTCGATCCGTTTCAATGGCTCGCCGAGCGTGCGCAGCGCTTCAGGCTCGAGCACATGCCGCTCCCAGAGCACGAGGGACACCGCAGCGCGGCACGACAGCGTGAACGGCTCGCCCACCTGCAGTCGCGTGCTGCGCACCCGGACGGCGTTGCGAAAGCCGCAATCTGGCGCGGTCTCCCGGTCTGGCACCGGTTCGGCCGCGATCACTGCGGTGGCGAGCGCGGCATTGCACGCGGCCGGGGACTTGTCCAGGCGGGCGAGCTTGTAGCGCGTGAGCCAGCCGGGTGGCTCGTCGACGGTCAACGGTGCCCAGGGGTTGTGCCGATCGGGCAGTTGCCAGAACCGGCCATGGGCCGCGAAGGCGAGCAGCGCCGCCAGGGCCAGCGCGGCGACGACTGCCTTCATCGGCGAGTGCGCCGCCGCGGTCGTGGCTTCAACTGAGTGCGCATTGGGCTCAATGCTCGACGACCGAGACGTCGGCGGGAAGACGCTGTGCACTCGACGCGGCGAACGCCGCCCGATCGACCAGCAGCAGCGCGCGCTCACGTGCGACGTGGCTTGCCGGAATCGAAAGGTCGCGGTGGATCAGCTGTGCGAGCGCAGGTGCCTTGCTCGCACCGGCGATCAGCCAGACGACGCAGCGCGCGCGATTGATGATCGGGAACGTGAGCGTCATCCTGCGTGCGCCGCGGTAGACCTCGGTCAGCGCGACCTCCGCTGCGCTCGAATCCAGTACCGGGTCGCCGGGCACGAGCGACGCGGTGTGCCCGTCGGCGCCCAGTCCGAGCAGCATCATGTCGAAGGTCGCCGGCCGTCCTGCGATCTGCTCCAACTGTCGGGCGAAGCGTTGCGCCCCCGCCGAGATATCGATGTCCTCGACCGGCATCGAGTGCACATGCGTGCGGGGCAGCGGCACGCGATCCAGAAGCATCGCCTGCAGGTGGGTCAGATTGCGCTCGTCGCTGCCCGACGGCGCCACGCGCTCGTCGACCTGTGCCAGATGGACCTGCTGCCAGTCGATGGTTTCGGTGGCGAGCCGGCGCAGCGTTTCCAGGGGCGTATTGCCGCCGCTGACCGCCAGCAGGAACCTGGCCCGCGCTCCGATCGCGACGCGCGCAGCCAGAGCGATCGTCGCCGAGGCGTGTGCCGACAGCGACACCGGGTCGGCGTGTACCTCGATCTCCATCGAAAACCGTCAGGCCGCCGCCAGGGGTTCGCGCCAACCCCCGACCGCACGGATCATCTCGTCGGCTTCGCTCGGCCCCCAGGTGCCCGGACTGTACTCGCACACCGGTGTCCGATCGTCGAGGACCGGGTCGACGATCCGCCATGCCGCCTCGACCGCATCCTGACGGGCGAACAGCGTGGCGTCGCCCTTCAGCGCATCACCGATCAGGCGCTCGTAGGCTTCCATCTCGTCGCCCTGCGTGTTGAACACATGCAGCTCGATCGGGTGCCCAACGTTTTCGGCGCCGCGTCGCTTCACCCGGGCGCCGATGGCGATCGCCACTTGGCGCGGGCCGAGCAGGAAGCGCACATAGTTCGACTGCGCCGGGATCGTGTCCGGAAACACCTGCTGGGGCGGGCGGCGCAACGACACCAGCACTTCGGTTGCGGTCACCGGCAGCCGTTTGCCCGCGCGGATGAAGAACGGCACACCCTGCCATCGCCACGAGTCGAGATGGAGCTGCATCGCTGCGAACGTCTCTACCTGCGAATCGGGGGCGACGCCTTCTTCCGCGCGATAACCGCGGTACTGTCCACGCACCAGGCTGCCCGCGGTCAGCGTACGGATTGCGCGGAAGACCTTGATCTTCTCGTCGCGCAACGGCTCGCCACCCTCGCCGATCGGCGGTTCCATCGCGAGGTTGGCGACGACCTGCAACAGGTGGTTCTGCACGACGTCGCGCACCGCGCCGACTTCCTCGTAGAACGCGCCTCGCCCCTCGACGCCGAAGGTCTCGGCCATCGTGATCTGCACGCTCTCGACATAGTTGCGGTTCCAGATCGGCTCGAGGAACGAGTTCGCGAAGCGGAAGAACAACAGGTTCTGCACCGGCTCCTTGCCGAGGTAGTGATCGATGCGGAAGATCGCCGACTCGTCGAACACCTTGTGCAGCGTTTCGTTCAGTTCGAGCGCCGAGGCGAGGCTGCGGCCGAACGGTTTTTCGACGACTACCCGGCCGCCCGCTGCACACGGCAGCTGATCGAGCCCGTCGATTACCGCGGCAAACATGCTCGGGGCGATCGCCAGGTAGAACAGCGGGCGCTGGGCCTGGCCCAATGCCTCGCACATCCGGCCGAAGGTGGCGGTATCGCGGTAGTCGCCGTCGACCAGCCGCATCAGCGCGCACAGCCGGGCAAACACCGCTTCGTCGAAGCCGTCGGTCTGCTCGAGGCTGCTGCGCACGTGCGCCTGCAGGCGGTTCAGATTCCAGCCGCCGCGGGCGATGCCTATGACCGGGATCTCGAGACCGCCGCGCCGAACCAGTTGATACAGGGCCGGATAGATCTTCTTGCGCGCGAGATCGCCGGTGGCGCCGAACAACACGAATGCATCGCAGGGAGGTGCAGCGATCATGTGCCGCCCGGTCGGTGCGCTTGTTCCGCATGACCGCCGAATTCGTTGCGCATCGCCGACAGGAGCTTGTCGGCGAAGCCGCTTTCGCCGCGCGAGCCGAAACGCTCGAACAGTGCAGCACTCAGTACCGGGGCAGGCACCGAGGTGTCGATCGCGGCCTTGAGCGCCCACCGTCCCTCGCCCGAATCCGACACACGACCGCGGAAACCCGCGAGTTCGGCGTCGCGCAGCAGGGCCTGCGCGGTCAGATCGAGCAGCCACGAGCGGATCACGCTGCCGCGCCGCCACACTTCGGCGATGCCAGCGAGGTCGAAGTCGTATTGATAGGCCTGCGGATCGTCGAGCGGCGCGGTCTCCGCATCGACCTTACGGCCCACGCTGCCGTTGTTGGCGTGGTGAAGAATGTTGAAACCCTCCGCATAGGCGGCCATCAGACCGTACTCGATGCCGTTATGGATCATCTTGACGAAGTGACCGGCGCCGTTTCCTCCGCAATGCAGGTACCCGTGTTCGGCGGTGCTCGCGGTCGCGGCGGCACCCGCGCTACGCGGCAGGTCGCCGACGCCCGGCGCGAGCGTTCTGAATACCGGGTCCAGGTGCTGCGTCACCGGCTGCTCGCCGCCGACCATCAGGCAATAGCCGTGTTCGAGTCCCCAGACGCCGCCGCTCGTGCCCACGTCGACGTAGTGGATGCCCGCGAGGCCGAGCTGCTGCGCGCGGCGGATATCGTCGCGATAGTGCGAATTGCCGCCGTCGATCAGGACATCGCCTGACTCCAGCAACGGCGCGATCAGCGCAATCGTCTGTTCGACAGCCGCAGCCGGAAGCATCATCCAGACGTTGCGCGGACGCTCCAGGCGGGCGACGAACTCGGCAAGCGACAGCGCGCCCACCGCCCCCTCCGCGGCGAGGCTCGCCACCGCTTCGGGATAAAGGTCGTGCACGACGCATTCGTGCCCCGCCTGCATCAAGCGGCGACACATGTTGGCGCCCATCCGTCCCAGGCCGATCATGCCGAGCTGCATCGTTCGAGTCCTTTCTGATTAACGGAGGCGTTGCATGGCGACAGACTATAGCGGTCGCGGCGCGCGCCGAGGGGCGCTGCAGGCATGCACGGGCGCGCAGCGAAAAAAAGCCGCCCGAGGGCGGCCTTTACCAACGGCGCGTGGAGGGGGTTCGATGAAACTGCGCCGGGTCAAATAAGCGCGCCCAGTGTCCTCACCCACCCGGTGTCAGTCTGTGCGGTGGCGCACGTGCCGACGCTGCAATCGGGATTCCTGCCCTGTCGCCGACGTCGGGAGCGGGCGCAGCGCTACTATCCTTGCGCACAGGCCTTGAGGCGAGGCCCCGGGATGTTCATCACTCGCGCTCCTCGACGAATCCGGGTTCGAATGGAGCGCGGCTCACGCGGTCAACTGTCGCACCAGCGGCTCGACTATGACTAGCGTCGCCGCCCGCATCTCGTCGCCGGTCAGATTGCTGATCGGGTGCGGCAGTTCGATATAGGGATGCCCTGGCATGCCCTTCGAACGGAACTGGAAGATGCAGGCGTTGCGGAACGCCTGGGTGATGATCACGGTCGCGGGAATGCCGCGTTTCTCGAACTCCACGGTGTCGTGCACACTGCACAACGTGCATGAGCCTCATCCGCCGACCGCGGCGACCGCGAGTTGCGCCTCCTGCGCGAGCTCGTCGATCAGCTGGTCGGTGGCCGGCTTCGAGTAGTGCTCCTTGCGGCGGATGATCACGCGCGCCACGCCGTAGCGATCACGCAGCGCTTGCGCCACTGTTTCGAGGATCAGGTCGCCCTGTTCCTTGGTGTTGTCGACCATCGCGACCACCTTGCCGGCGAGATCCATCGGCCGCGGCGCGGGCATCACGGCGGCGCGGTTGCCACCGGCCGTGGGATCGATGAAGGGCAAGTCGTTCATGCGCAGTCCTCCTGTGGGAATCGAATCATCGCGCGTCCAGCGCGTACGCGCCGTGCACAGCGCGGCTGCCGCCACTCCAGCCGTGGCAGATCGCGGTGCACGGACCCCAGCCGCCGGCGACGATCAGTTGCAGATCGACCGGGTCTTTCAGCGTCGGGATGAAGCAGGTGTCGTCGTCGGGATCGACCGCGATCGGGAACTGCAGCGCGCGCTCGCGCCGCCAGTTGCCGCCGCGCTTCAGGTCGCCGACTTTGCGCTGCGCCATCTCGATCAGCATGCGATGGATATCGGCGCGGCTCATGCCCGCGCGCGCGCAGATCGTCGCCTGCTCGGGGCCCATCGCGACCACCATATCGGAGCGCACGTGCATATTCCACGAGCTCATGGCCGCCATCGAATCAGCGATGCCCGTCAGGAGCCGCGCGGGATCCTGGCTGACGTCGTCGTAGCAAAGGCGCGGGCTTTCGACCATCGCGCAGGTGATTACGTTATCGTCGGCTGAGTAGCCGCGCGACACCGCGAGCGTCTCCCACGGCGT
>JACMMK010000083.1 GCA_014379045.1 Burkholderiales bacterium | reverse complement strand
CGAAGGTTGCGGCGAAGCTCGCGATCGGCTACACGCTCGACGAGTTGCGCAACGAGATCACCGGGGGTGCTACGCCGGCGGCGTTCGAACCGTCGATCGACTACGTCGTCACCAAGGTGCCGCGCTTCGCATTCGAGAAGTTCCCGCAGGCGAATTTCCGCCTGACCACGCAGATGAAGTCGGTCGGCGAGGTGATGGCGATCGGGCGCACGTTCCAGGAGTCGCTGCAGAAGGCGCTGCGCGGTCTGGAGACCGGCGTCGACGGCTTCAACCTGAAGACCGTCGATCGCGAGACGATCGCCGACGAACTCGCGTATCCGGGGCCGGAACGTCTGTGGTTCGTCGCCGATGCCTTCGGCGTCGGCATGACGCTCGACGAAGTGCACCAGTTCACGCGCATCGACCCGTGGTTCCTGGTGCAGATCAAGGATCTGGTCGACCTCGAGCTGTCGATCGAGAAACGCACGCTCGCCGATCTCGATGCGACGGAACTGCGGATGCTGAAGCGCAAGGGCTTCTCCGACAGGCGCCTCGCGCATCTGACCCGTGCGAGCGAGGACGAGGTGCGCAAGCGCCGCCACGGCTTCGGCATCCGCCCGGTCTACAAGCGCGTCGACACCTGCGCCGCCGAATTCGCCACGGCGACCGCTTACATGTATTCGACCTACGACGAAGAGTGCGAGGCGAAGCCGACGTCGCGCAGGAAGATCATGGTCCTGGGCGGGGGCCCCAACCGCATCGGCCAGGGCATCGAGTTCGACTACTGCTGCGTGCATGCCGCGCTCGCGCTGCGCGAAGACGGGTTCGAGACGATCATGGTCAACTGCAATCCGGAGACGGTGTCGACCGACTACGACACGTCCGACCGGTTGTACTTCGAACCGCTGACGCTCGAGGACGTGCTCGAGATCGTCGAGATCGAGAAACCGTTCGGCGTGATCGTCCAGTTCGGCGGGCAGACGCCGCTCAAGCTCGCACGCGACCTCGAGCGCTGCGGCGTGCCGATCATCGGCACCTCGCCCGATTCGATCGACATGGCCGAGGACCGCGAGCGGTTCCAGAAGCTGATCACCCGGTTGAAGCTGCGCCAGCCGCCCAACCGCACCGCGAAGAGTGCGCAGAAGGCGCTCGCGCTCGCCGACGAGATCGGCTACCCGCTGGTGGTGCGTCCGAGCTACGTGCTGGGCGGGCGCGCGATGGAGATCGTCCACCGTCAGGCCGATCTCGAGCGCTACATGCGCGAAGCGGTGAAGGTGTCGAACGACTCGCCGGTGCTGCTCGACCGGTTCCTGAACGACGCGACCGAGATCGATGTCGATGCGGTGTGCGACGGTCACGCGGTGTTGATCGGCGGGGTGATGGAACATATTGAGCAGGCGGGCGTGCACTCGGGCGACTCGGCGTGCTCGCTGCCGCCGTACAGCCTGTCGCCCGCGCTGCAGGACGAATTGCGCCTGCAGACCGTGGCGATGGCGCGCGCGTTGAAGGTGGTCGGGCTGATGAACGTGCAGTTCGCGATCCAGTCGACCGCCGAGGGTGATGCCATCTACGTGCTCGAAGTCAATCCACGCGCCTCGCGCACCGTGCCGTTCGTGTCGAAGGCGACCGGGCTGCCGCTCGCCAAGATCGCGGCGCGCTGCATGGCAGGCCAGTCGCTTGCTAGTCAGCGCATGACCACCGAAGTCGTGCCGCCGTATTTCTCGGTGAAGGAAGCGGTGTTTCCGTTCATCAAGTTCCAGGGCGCCGATTCGATACTCGGTCCCGAGATGAAGTCGACGGGCGAGGTTATGGGCGTGGGCGAGAGCTTCGCCGAGGCGTTCGTCAAGGCGCAGATGGCTGCCGGCGAACGGTTGCCGCGTACCGGGCGGGTGTTCATCAGCGTGCGCGATGCCGACAAGCCGCGCACGCTCGAAGTGGCGCGCGTGTTGCACGAACTCGGCTTTTCGATCGTCGCGACCCGTGGCACGGCGGCGGCGATCGAGAGCGCGGGGCTGCCGGTCGCGGCGATTAACAAGGTCACCGAAGGCCGGCCACACTGCGTCGACATGATCAAGAACGGTGAGATCGCGCTGATCATCAACACCGTCGAGGAAAAGCGCGCGGCGATCCAGGATTCCTATTCGATCCGGGCGGCTGCGCTGCAGGGCAGGATCGCGAATTTCACGACGCTCGCCGGTGCGCGCGCGGCGGCCTACGGAATGCGCGACATCCGCGGCATGAAGGTCTACGATCTGCAGGGACTTCACCGGTCGCTCGCCCGATGAAGCGCTGCCCCTCTTTCCACTTCCTTGTCGAGGTCAAGTGATGGCGTCAGTTCCGATGACGGTGATCGGTGCGGAGAAGCTGCGTGCCGAGTTGCACCAACTCAAGACCTTCGCGCGGCACGAGGTGATCGCGGCGATCAGCGAGGCGCGCGACCACGGCGATCTTTCCGAGAATGCCGAGTACGACGCGGCGAAAGAGCGCCAGGGCTTCATCGAGGGTCGCATCGCCGAACTCGAGAGCAAGATGGCCAATGCGCAGATCATCGATCCGACACTGGTCGACGCCGAAGGCCGGGTCGTGTTCGGTGCCACGGTCGAACTGGAAGATCTCGCCTCGCACGATGTGGTGACCTACCAGATCGTCGGCGACGACGAGGGAGACATCAAGGCAGGCAAGATCAGCATCTCCTCGCCGATTTCGCGGGCATTGATCGGCAAGTATTCGGGTGATGTCGCCGAGGTGCAGGCACCGGGCGGTGCGCGCGAGTACGAAGTGCTCGACGTGCGCTACGTTTGAAACGGTTCACCGAGGCGCTGTACTGGGTCGCGATCGCGGCGTGGGCGGGCTCGCTGTGGACCATCGGCTTCGTCGTGGCGCCGACATTGTTCGGGACGCTCGACGACCGCGCGCTCGCCGGGCGCCTTGCCGGCGTGTTGTTCGACCGTGGCGCATGGATCGGCATCGGGTGCGCGCTGTACATCCTGTCGTTCCGGTTCGTCCGTTTCGGCAGCAGCGCGTTCCGGCACGCGGTGGTCTGGATCACGCTGGCGATGCTCGCGCTGATCCTGGTCGGCAAGTTCGGCGTGCAACCGATTCTTGCGGGGCTGCGCGATCAGGCGTTGTCCCGGGAAATCGCCGAAACCGTGTTCCGACAACGCTTCGGCACCTGGCACGGCGTGTCGAGCGTGCTGTACGTGGTGCAGAGCGTGCTCGCACTCGCGTTGGTCACCTTGCAGCGAAGCGGTTCCCGCTGAGCGCGCACCAGCGCGTCGCGACGATAGTTGCCCCGACGCGGTCGCAGTCGGACCGGTACTACTGGTAGCTTCGCTTGACCCTGCGCCGTCGGGGCGCAGCCGGGGTCTTGCGCGCAGCCCGGTCCGCCGGCATCGTCGACGCCGGCTCGTCGGGCGGCGGCCGCCACAACACGAGGATGCGCCCGATCGTCTGCACCGCGGCGCAATCGAGTCGCTCGGCGAGCGTCGCGATCCACTGCTCGCGCTGGCTCTTGTCGTCCGACCCGGCGCGTACCTTGATCAGGTGATGGCTGCGCAGACAGACCTCGACTTCCTTCAGCACAGCTTCGGTGATGCCCGCCTTGCCGATCGCGGCCACCGGGGACAACGCATGGGCCTCGGCTTTGAGCGCCTTGCGTTCGGGCGCGGACAGAACGATTGCTGACATTTAGGGTCGGGGCGGACGACGTGAGCGGCGGGGTGGGCGAGCGGACACCGTGTCGCGAAAAGTACGGTGCGGCGCCGCGAGGCCGCGAAGTGTAATCTTCGCGGCCGATCCACGTACAGTCGCTCGATTGCCAAGGCAATACGGATTCCGATCTTCGATATGGCGCGCACTGCGAGCAGCAAGAAGTGGTTGAGGGAGCACGAGAACGACACCTACGTGCAGCGCGCGCGCAAGGACGGCTACCGCTCGCGCGCGATCTACAAGCTGATCGAGATCGACGACAAGGATCGGCTGTTGCGTCCCGGTGCGATCGTGGTCGATCTGGGTGCCGCCCCGGGGAGTTGGTCGCAACTGGCCGCGCGCCGGGTGCAGCCGGGCGGGCGCGTCTACGCGCTGGATCTGCTGCCGATGGAGCCCCTCGCGGGCGTGGAGTTCGTGCTGGGCGACTTCACGACCGAATCGGTGCTGCGCGATCTGGAGGCGCGCCTCGGCGGGCGTCGGGTCGACCTTGTGCTTTCCGACATGGCGCCCAATATCTCGGGAGTGGCGTCGATGGATCAGGCGCGGGCGGTCGATCTGGCCGAGTTGGCACTGGAATTCGCCCTCGGGCGACTCGGGCCGGAGGGCGCTTTTCTGGTGAAGACCTTCCAGGGCGCGGGTCACCCTGGATTCAGGCAGCGGATGCTCGAATCGTTCGAAACCGTGGCGAGCCGAAAGCCGGCAGCGTCGCGCGACCGCAGCAGCGAGCAGTTCATGCTGGGACGAAGGCCGCGCGCCCAGCCCGATCCTGAGCAGGGCGAGGCGGGGAATGCGACGGGTAAGTTTTAGCCCGATCCGGTCGATATAGGGTTGTTGCGGCAGGACAGGACGCCTGGTGGCCGCTCCGGTCGACGGGTAAACCGTCGGGTGGCAGCAGCGGTTTCGGGTTTAGAATGAATTTCTCGCGCGCGTGAGCGCGTGCGCCAACTCTGCAGGAGCAGCACTTGAACAATCTGGTCAAGCAAGTCGCGATCTGGCTGGTCATTGCCCTGGTACTGATGACCGTGTTCCAGCAGTTCAATACCCGCCAGGTACAGAACAACACGCTCGAATACTCGCAGTTCATCGAAGAGGTGAAATCCGGGCGCGTGGCCAAGGTGACGATCGAAGGCCGCGTGATCAAGGGTCTGCGCAGCGACGGCAAACGCTTCGTCACCTATTCGCCGTCCGATCCGTGGCTGGTCAGCGATCTGCTGAAGAGCGGCGTGACGATCGAAGCGAAGCCGGAGGAAGAACCTTCGTTGCTGATGAACATCTTCGTGTCGTGGTTCCCGATGCTGTTGCTGATCGGCGTCTGGGTGTTCTTCATGCGCCAGATGCAGGGCGGCGGCCGCGGCGGCGCGTTCTCGTTCGGCAAGAGCCGGGCGCGCATGCTGGACGAATCCAACAACACCGTCACGTTCGCGGACGTCGCGGGCTGCGAGGAAGCGAAGGAAGAGGTCGCCGAACTGGTCGAATTCCTGCGCGACCCGTCGAAATTCCAGAAGCTGGGCGGCCGCATTCCGCGCGGCGTGCTGATGGTGGGCAATCCTGGAACCGGTAAGACGCTGCTCGCGCGCGCAATCGCGGGCGAAGCGAAAGTGCCTTTCTTCAGCATCTCGGGCTCCGATTTCGTGGAGATGTTCGTTGGTGTGGGCGCGGCACGCGTACGCGACATGTTCGAGCAGGCGAAGAAGCATTCGCCGTGCATCGTGTTCATCGATGAGATCGACGCGGTCGGCCGCCAGCGCGGCGCGGGTCTCGGCGGTGGCACCGACGAGCGCGAGCAGACGCTCAATCAGCTGCTCGTCGAAATGGACGGCTTCGAAGCGAACTCGGGCGTTATCGTGAT
>JACMMK010000082.1 GCA_014379045.1 Burkholderiales bacterium | reverse complement strand
TCGTGCCGCCGGCTAACCCGGTGAGCAACGGGGGCCCGGCCGCGCCCGGCGGATTCGCCCCCGTGCCCGGAACGTCCGGCGGTGCCGGCAGCAATCCGGGGTCACCGAACGCGCCCGCACAAGGCGTGACCCCCGCCGGCCCGATTCCCGGCGCGGGCGCCGTGCGCTGATCCGCACGCAGCGCTCTGTAGAATTACGCGCGGTCAGCGTGCGGGCGCCCGAATCAGTTCCGCGAACTGCTGCAGTTCGCGGGGCTCGATATCGGACACCGTAGCGAAGCCCAGACCCGCACTGGCCCAGCTGACCACGGCGAATCCGTGCAGTGTCGATGCCGTCGGCACTTGCTCGCGCGCGGCGGCCACGCGGGTAACGCTCAAGGTGATCTGGTGCCCTCGGATCCGGTAGACGAGCACCGCCCCGAGCTGCCCGAGCCGCGCATCGGTCCTGCCTCCGACCAGCACATACCCGTGCTCGCTCAGATCGCGCACAGGCGGCGCGAAATCGATCTTGCCTGCGAACCACGGTTTGACCACGTGACGATCGGACGACGCGATCCCGAGGCGTGTTTCGCCCTCGGCCGGCGCTTCCAGCGCGGCGACATGCCGCGCAATCGCGACCTGGCGATCGTCGCTCGGTAAGGGCTGCGGTCTGGCCAGCCATGACGCGCTGGCGAAGGCCAGGCTCGCCGCCGCGCCCGCGAGGACGGCGGCCTGGCTCCAGGAAAGGATGCGCGGTCGCGCAGATAACGCCGCGCGCTCGAGGGCCGCGAGTTCACGGGTCACCGACCGTCGCAGCGCATCGGAGGCGCGATGGCGCTGCAGGTCGGCGAAGGCAGCACGCAGCGCACGGTGCGCGTCGTGCACCGAAGCGCACTCCGGACAACTGCGCAGGTGTCCCGCCAACTGCGCATCGGTCGCGGCGTCGAGTTCGCCGTCGAGGTAGGCGTCGAGCACTTTGGCCGCGTGCGTACAGTTCACGACGACCTCCTCTGTTCCGGCGCGCGCATCAGCCGCGCGAGCTGATTGCGGCCACGCGACAGGCGCGACATGACCGTGCCGATCGGCACCTCCACCACCGCGCTGATCTCGCGATACGACAGTTCTTCCATCTCGCGCAGGATCAGCACTTCGCGATACTCCCTCGGCAGCCTCGATATACATGCGTGCAATTCGCGCGCCGCCGAAGCGCGCACGACGATCGACTCGGGCGAAGCATCGTCGGCTGCGTCGAGCACGCTGCCGCCGTGTACCGCCTCGTCGTAGCACTCTTCGACGCCGCGGCGTTTTTTCATGCCGATCCAGTCAAGACACGCGTTGCGTACGATCGCCATGAACCATGCGCGCGGCGTCGGCCCCTGCATCGCGTCGAAGAACCGGAACGCGCGCAGGCTCGCGTCCTGCACGACGTCGTCGGCGGCATCGGCATCGCGCAACAGCCAGCGCGCGAGGTTGTAGGCGGCGTCCAGATGCACCAGTACCGACGCTTCGAAACGCTCGCGCTGGTTCGGCTCGTTCGGATTCCGCGCGTTCTGCAAGGCGTCGACAAGTCCTCCTGCTGCGTCAGCTGACGTACCAGTGCCCCATCGATGCAAGACTGCCGCGCACCGTGGTTTATTCCACCGCGTCGTTCCTGCCTCGGGATGTTGCGCCCCGATGCCCAACGCGTGGCCGCGTGGCGGAACCGACGGCACGGCGACGCGCCTTGTGCACGGTGCTCGAATTCCGCAGAATCCGGCGCTGTTCGGTGCGCATCGCAGGGGGACGAGGAGCGGATGACTTTTCCGGTTTCCGCGTACGGGTACGCAGGTCTTGGACTGCTGGTTGCGATCGCAGCGAGGTTCGCGCTCGACCCGGTGTTGGGCGACGCGCTGCCTTTGGTCACCCTGTACGCTGCGGTTGCGTTTGCGGTGTGGAGGGCGGGATGGCGCGCGGCGGTAGCGGTAATGATTACCGGCTATCTGATCTGCGTCGTTGTTTTCTTCGAGCCTCGCGGCAGGCTTGGCGTCTTCAGCCTGCCGCTGGTGTTCGGAATGCTCGCGTACCTCGTGTCCGCGAGCGTGATGATCGTGCTCGGTCACCTGATGCATCGGGGTCGCGCGCGCGCGGAGGCAGCCGAAGGCGAGGTCCGCGACCAAGCCGAATTGCTCCGGGTGACGCTTGCCAGCATCGGCGACGCGGTGATCACCACCGATAACGACAGGCGCATCACCGCGATGAACGAGATCGCCCGGACGCTGACGGGATGGACCCCTGCGCACGCGCGCGGTCAGCGGCTCGAACACGTCTTCCGTATCTCGAACGAAGACACCGGGGAGGTCGTCGACAATCCGGTGCAGAAGGTGTTCGAACACGGCCGGATCGTCGGCCTGGCCAACCATACTGTGCTCACCGATCGCGACGGCGTCGAACATCCGATCGACGACAGCGCGGCACCGATCCGCGACGATCAAGGGCGCATCCGCGGCGCCGTGCTCGTGTTCCACGACGTTTCGGAGCGACGCCGCGTCGAACGCGAGCTCGCGCTCAACGTGCAGCGCTTCGAGCTCGCGGTCGACGCAGTCAACGGCATCATCTACGACTACGATTTCCGTACCGGGCATGCCGAGAGAACGCGCGGTCTGAAGGCGGTGCTGGGCTATGCACCGGAGGCGGTGCCGCGTACCGCACAGTGGTGGTTCGAGCAGATCCATCCGGAGGACTATGCAGCCCACCGCGCACAGATCGACGCCGCGACCGCGGCGGGCGAATGCCTGATCCTTACCCACTACCGGGTCAGGCATCAGGACGGGCGCTGGCTGCACGTGGAGGATCGGGCGATCCTCGTGCGCGACGGCCAGGGCGCCTCGCTCCGGATGGTCGGTTGCACGGTAGATATCAGCGACCGTGTGCACGCGGAAGAGACGCGGCGCATCAGCGAATCGCGGTTCACGGCGATGTTCGAAGCATCGAGTGCGGGAATGGCCGAACTCGACATCGATGAAGGCCGGTTGTTGCGGGTCAATCGCGCACTGGGCGACATGCTGGGGTGCGATGTAGCCGAAATGGCCATGCGCCCCTTTTCCGACTTCATGCAGATCGACGAGCGGGAGACCTACCGGGCGCAGTATCGACAGTTGACCGACGGCGCGCTGCCCACGCATCAGACGGAGAAGCGTCTGATGCGCGGCGACGGCGCGACGCGGTGGGTGCAGGTCACGGTAAACGCGATCCGGGACAGCGCGGGAAAGCCGGTGCGCTCGTTCGCGATCGTGCAGGACATCGACCGGCGGAAGCAGGTCGAACTTGCTCTCGACGTCAAGAAGGATGAACTGGCCGCCGAGGTTGCGGGGCTCGCGCGACTGCACGAGTTGACCCAGCGGCTGGTATCGGCGACGTCGATCCCCGAGGCGCTGCACGAAGTGCTCGCCGCGGCCCTGCTGCTGATGGCGACCAACAAGGGCTGCGTGCAGATCTACGACGCGGCCGCCGACCGACTCGAACTGGTCGCGCACGCAGGGATGCCGGAACAGTTCGGCCTGCAGTACGGTTCTGTTCAGCGCGACGGCGTCAGCGCGTGCAGTCGCGCGATGTCGACTGAACGCGTCGTCATCGCCGACACCTATGCCGATCCACGTACTGCGGCCGTACGCGAACGACTCGATGCGCTCGACTATCGCGCAGCCCAGGCGACGCCATTGCTCGGGCGCGACGGCATGCTGCTGGGGATGTTGTCCACCTACTACCCAACGCCGCACGAACCTTCGGCGCGTTCGCTGCAGATGTTGGACCTGTGCGCCAGGCAAGCGGCCGACCTGATCGAGCGTCTGCGCATCGTCGACGCCCTACGCGAAGCCGACCGCCGCAAGGATGAGTTCCTTGCCATCCTCGCGCATGAACTGCGCAATCCGCTCGCGCCGATCGCCAACGGCCTGGCCTTGCTCGAGCGTTCCTTGCCTGACCCCCACGCGACCCCTGCGGTGGTGTCGATGATGGGCCGCCAGCTCGCGCACGTCGTGCGCCTGATCGACGATCTGCTCGACGTCAGACGCATCACGGAGAACAAGCTCGAATTGCGCATCGCCGAAGTCGACCTTTCAGAAATCCTTCGCGGCGCCGAAGACACGACCCGCGCGCACTTCGACGCGGCGCGTCATTCACTGACCGTTCGCCTGCCGCCCCAGCGGATCTGGGTACAAGGCGACGCCGTGCGTCTCACGCAGGTTTTCAGCAATCTGCTCAATAACGCGGCTCGCTACACGCCCCCCGGCGGAGCCATCGAAGTGAATGTCGACCTCGACGACACCTCGGTGACGATCCGGGTCGCCGACAACGGCGTCGGCATTCCACCTGCGATGCTGGGACGAATCTTCGACCTGTTCGCGCAGATTGGCACCGCCGACGATTTCTCGAAAGGCGGGCTCGGCATCGGGTTGACGTTGGTCCGGCGCCTGGTCGAGATGCACGGCGGTACGGTTTCGGCACAGAGCGACGGAGAAGGTCGAGGCAGTGTTTTCACGGTTCGTCTCACGCGCGTGCATGGGGAAGCTGCGCCCGGCGACGCGTCGCTTGCCGGCGTGCGTACGGTTTTAAAGCCGCCCAGGCGGAAAGCCGCGAAGCGTGTATTGATCGTCGACGACAATGTCGAAGCGGCCGAGACGCTCGCGATTCTCCTTGATCTCGAAGGACACGAAGCGCACGCGGCCCACGATGGCCTGAAGGCGCTCGAAGTCGCAGCGAAGGTCGAACCCGATGTCGTGTTGCTCGACCTCGGGTTACCCGGACTGGACGGGTACCAGGTGTGCCACGCGCTCCGAAAACGCACCCCAGCGACCCAGCCGATGATCGTTGCGGTGACCGGGTGGGGTCAGGACAGCGATCGCCGCCGCACGCAGGAAGCCGGGTTCGACGGACATCTGGTGAAGCCTGTAGACCCCGCGACGATCCTCGAGCTGCTCGCCGGGGCTTGATTGCAGCGCCGGGAACGCTACCTCATCGGGAACGGCGCGCCCCGAGGGTTCAGCTTGCCCGCACCGGCGCCGCAGGCGCCTCCGGCTCCGTTACCGGCGCGTCTTCCTCAGGCTCCTCCACCGGCTTCTGAGGGGTCGGCGCATTAGGCGCGACGGGTCCGTCATCATCGGTATCGACCGGACCAGGCTGGCTCCAACGATCAGCTAGTCGCCAGCCGGCCGATAAGGCGACGGAATGGCTGGTGGCGGAAAGGGTCGGGTTCATGTTTTACCCCTTGCAACATCCGCGCCCAGCGAACGTTTCCAGACCGGGGCATGAATACTGCTGGTGGTAGGGATCATTGATCGAATGCCGAGGGCAACATGAACGGATTGTTTGCGGGGATCGCCATTGGGATTGGGGGAGTTTTTCTCCTGCGGCATGCAGATGGGCAGGTGCGTGCCCGAAAGGCGCTTCAAGACAGATTGGACCTCGCGCGCTGGGAAGATGAGGGCGGAACGCCGCTGGATACATCTCACCCCGCGGCACAGGGGTCGGGGCATCCTCAGCCACACGCCCCTGCGGGTGGGGGGCGTGCGCCAACCGAGGCCCCGTTCGGCGTCGGGGCCAATCTTCCCGCTGTCATCGGTCAGAATGGGTCCGGGCCAGAGGCGCGAGCCTGATCGCTACCCGCGCTTCGGTCGTGCCCGACGCTTCCGAACGGCATCCCGAGATCGGACCATGAAACCAATGCGCGTTTGCGTGAGTTACCGATGAGCCTGTCGGAAATCGAGCGACTGGAACTCAGTTTGCGTGGGCAGGACGAGCTGATCGCTCTCGCCAGCCATGACATGCGTTCGGCATTGAATGCCATGGTGGGCTGGTTACATCTGCTCCGCTATCCCCGAGCCTCCGAGGGGGTCAAGGAGCGATCGATTACGGGTCTGGAGGCAGCCGTCGGCACGCAATGCGATCTGGTCGAGCGGTTGCTGGACGGGGCGAAGGTGGTCCATGGGCCGGAAGCGAACTTGGGGGGATCCGTGCCCGTCGCCGAGGTTCTCGAAAAGCTTGGAGCGCGCTATGCGCTGCGCAAACTCGCCCGAAACGCGATCACGTTCTCCGAAGTGGCGCCGGGCGCGATCTGGCAGGTGGATGGCGACCTGGCAGAGGCGACGCTGGCCGCCCTGATCGCCTATTGCCTCACCACCGTGGCTGCGGCGCAGACCCTGAACGTTCGAGTGGTGGAAGAGACCGGTTGGATCACGGTGGTACTCGAAGGCAGCACAATGCCTGCGGAACTGCACACCCTGCCGCATCCGCGGAGCTCGCAAAGTCGGATCGACGAGGATCCCGATATTCATCCCGTAGGATCGGGACTGACACTTACGCTGGCAGCGACGTTCGCAAATCTTCTCGGGGGGACGATCGGCGCGTTCCCCGCCGGCGCCAACTCGAGTGCCCGTTGGGTCTCGCTCCGGCTCCCGGGGCGCCACGAGCTTGTGCCAGCGCGGTTACCAACCGATGCACCGGCGGCGACCGAGCAGCCCGTACCCTCGGTTTCCAGCGGCTCCCCGACCGATGCATCGCTGCGTGACGTCTCCGTTTTTCTGGTGGACGATCGCGTCGATATGCGCGAAGTGACCGAGGCCGTGCTGCGCAAGGAAGGCGCTCTGGTCATATCATGCTCGAGCGGGGCGGATGCGCTTGAACGCTTCTCTCGATGGACACATTGTCCCGGTCGGCGGCTGATCCTGTCCGATCTTTCGATGCCCGATATGGACGGCATCGCCCTGATCAAGCAACTTCGCTCGATGGAGCAGCGGGTGGGCGTTCCCCGTGCGCCTGCGGTGGCGTTGAGCGCACATGCAGACGGCTACAAACTGCTCGACATAACCAACGCGGGTTTCGATCTCATGCTCAGCAAACCCATCCAACCCGCGCAGTTGGCGCGTCGCATCCGACGTCTGCTGGAGACTATCTAGAGCGGCTCGGGGTTCGCTCGCCGCGCAGGTTCAAAGAAAGATCGCACCGGTGGGCGCGATCTTTTCGAATTTATGCTGCACCAGAAGTTGCCGAGGGTTCGTCAACCGGCCAGTCGACCCATCGCACCGCTCGGCGCGCGCCCTGACCGAGACGAGGATTCCTCCTCGTCATCGTCGTCGGAGTCGTCCATCTCTGGATCGAGCTCAATTCGCCGCGCGTCGAGTGAGGCCGAAACGCGCGAGAAATCCATGCTCGACTCACGCCCCATCGGGAAGATTTCCGACTCTTCCTTGGCCACGTGCGCGCGAATCGATTGCGCAAGAAGTTCCACGGTTGAATCGAACTCAGGATCGCTCGGATCCATCGTCTCGAGTTGCGCGATCAGTTCCTTGGCCGCGGCATGTTCCGCCTCCGCCTCGTCAATCAGTTCCGGCTGGTCGATCACCGCCTGCAGTTCCGGGTAGACGATCTCTTCTTCGAGTTGCGCGTGGAGATTGAGCTTCTGACAGATCATCTCGACGATCTCGATCTTGGCCGCGTCGACCTCACCTTCCTCGTCGTCCTCCATCTGTGCGAACTGGTCGAACAGTTCATCGACATCCTGGTGATCCTGTTCGAGTGACTCGAACGGATCGGTCATTGCTTCGCTGAGTGCGCTAGGGGCCATGGCGATCGTTCCTTGAGAGTGCAGCGTTCGGCGGGCCGCTTACCGGACCGGGATGGATCCAGTGGTGGTGCCGGGGCGCAGGTCGGGGCGGCCGTCATTGCGCATCGAGCCGACTGGTGCAGAGCCTTTGGTGGCAATAGCAAACACCAGCGGTGCAAGCAGGAGCCAGAGCACCAGCGGGAACGGCATCGAAAACCAATGGCTCATGCCGGGCTCGCGCACCCGGTCGTTCATCGCGCCACTTCGCATGGCCGAGTCGGTCCCGACCTGGGCAGTGGTAAAGGATGGTGTCGTCGAACGCGTGGTCGCGCCCGTCGGGGAAGCAGGAATCTGGCTGGGATTGGCAGGGTCGACCACGGCGGCAGGGCTGCGGGTACCGTCGGTGGCAGGTTGAGCGACGGCGGGGCTCACAACGCCCGTCGCGAAACAGGCGGCGGTGAACAAAGCGAGTGTGGTGGGGCGCATGATTGGATGTCCTATGCTGGATGGTTGAGGACGCGGCATCACATCTGTTGAAGCACCGATGCTTCCGCAACCGCTATGCCCGAAACCCGCCCGGCGCAGCGTGTGATGGCGCAGGATCCAAACCGCTGTCGGCGCCTGCCGCTGCGACATCAACTTCCGTGCGAATGTTCCCCAGCCGCATCATCACGCGCGATCCAGCGCCATGCGTCCTGGCACATTTCATCCAACCCATGCCGTGCGCGCCAGCCCCAAAGACGCTCCGCTCGCGTCGGGTCAGCAAACAGCGTCGCAATATCGCCCGGGCGGCGTGGGGCGATCTCCACCGGGATACGCGCCCCGCTCGCCCTTCGGTAGGCAGCGATCACTTCCAGTACCGAGTACCCGACGCCGGTGCCGAGATTGACCGCCATGAATCCCGGCGCACCCGACCTCGATTCGAGCGCCAGACGGTGTGCGCGTGCTAGGTCCATGATGTGGACGTAGTCACGCACACAGCTTCCATCCGGCGTCGGGTAATCGTTACCGAACAGGCTGAGCGAGTTGCGCACACCGCTCGCGACCTCGCCCGCGACCGGGAACAGGTTGTTCGGAACCCCCGTGGGCGCCTCGCCGAGCAGGCCGCTCGGGTGTGCACCCGCAGGGTTGAAGTAACGTAGCGCTACCGCCTGCCATCCGGGCTCGGCATCGCACACGTCCTGCAGGATCTGTTCGATGATCTGCTTGGTGCGTCCGTACGGATTGACGGGCTTCAGCAAGGCGTCTTCGGCGATCGGGACGCTGGTGGCGAGGCCGTAAACGGTCGCCGATGAACTGAACACGATGCGTTGGACATCGGCGTCCTTCATCGCATCCACCAGCGTGAGCGCGCCCTGCACATTCTGGCGGTAGTACAGCGCGGGATGGCTGACCGATTCGTTCACCGACTTCAGTCCCGCACAGTGAACGACGGTGTCGATGCGATGCATGCGCATCACGCGACCCAACGTAGCCCCGTCGAGCACGTCGGCATGGTGATGCACGACCGAGTCGGCGCCGACCCGTCTGATCGCGTCCACGGCGTCTGCATTGCTGTTCGAGAGGTTGTCGTACAACACGACGTCATGGCCGTGGCGCGCGAGTTCGACGGCGACATGCGCGCCGATGTAGCCGGTGCCTCCGGTGATCAGGACACTGAGTGGACCGGCCTGCCTCACATTGTCCGTGCGCGCGGCGCGCAGGACGC
>JACMMK010000006.1 GCA_014379045.1 Burkholderiales bacterium | reverse complement strand
GGCTCGGCTCGCGCGCCGACGCCGACGCGGTGCTGCCCGATCTGCAGCAGCCGGCGCAGCGCTTCCGTCCGCACGCGGCGCGTTACGACGACGCGACGCTCGCACGCTTGCCCGGCATCACCGTGCACGATCTGATGCTGCTGCCGGCGGAACGGCTGCGCACGTTCTTTGACCGACTGCAACTGCCTGCGCCGCTCGATCAGGCGACCAGCCAACTGCTCGGCGAGATTCGCGCCCGTGTCGGCTATCTGTGCGAGGTGGGACTCGCTTACCTGACGCTCGACCGGCAGTCGCGCACGCTCTCGGGCGGCGAAGTCCAGCGGATCAACCTGTGCACCGCGCTCGGCACATCGCTGGTGAACACCCTGTTCGTGCTCGACGAGCCGTCGATCGGTCTGCATCCGCGCGACATGCAGCAGGTGATCGCGGTCATGCAGCGCCTGAAGGCCGCCGGCAACACGCTGGTGGTGGTCGAGCACGACCCGCAGATCATGTTCGGCGCCGATCGCATTCTCGATATCGGGCCCGGGCCGGGCGAGCGCGGAGGGCGGATCGTGTTCCACGGCACGCCGGCGGAGATGATGCAGGCCGACACGTTGACCGCGCAGTACCTGTCCGGACGCAAGCGCGCGGACGGCCGGGAACCGTCGTCGGTCGGGTTCCCGCAAAGCGCGCCCGGTCGCACCCCGCAACGCGACGTGTCTGCTGACGCGGCCGACGTAACCGACATCGACGACGTTTCACTCGTCGCGAGCGAACGCCAGCCTGCGCACGCGTATCGGTCCGCAGACGTCGCCGTGCCATTGCACGACGCGCGCGCGGACGGCGCCGCGTACAGGCAGGAGTCACCCGGCCCGACGCTGCGACTGATCGGCGCCGCCGAACACAACCTGAAGCGCATCGAGGTCTCGATCCCGCTCGGTCGCCTGGTGAGCGTCACCGGTGTCTCGGGCTCGGGCAAGTCGACGCTGATCGACAACGTGCTGCACCCGGCGCTGCTGCGTCACTTCGGTCGTCCGACCGAAACGCCCGGGGCATATGAACGACTCGAAGGCGCCGACCAGCTGATCGACGTGGTGATGGTCGACCAGTCCCAGATCGGGCGCACGACGCGCTCGAATCCGGCGAGTTATGTCGGTGCCTTCGACGCGATCCGCCAGGTATTCGCGCGCCAGCCGCTCGCGCGAGAGCGCAGCTACACCGCCGGCACCTTTAGCTTCAACTCGGGCAACGGCCGCTGCCCGACCTGCGGCGGTACCGGCTTCGAACATGTCGAGATGCAGTTCCTGTCCGATGTCTATCTGCGCTGCCCCGATTGCGACGGCTCCCGCTATCGCCCCGAGACGCTCGAGGTCACGCACGACGGGCGCTCGATCGCCGACGTGCTCGCGTTGACCGTGTCCGAAGCCCTCGCCGTGTTCGCCGATGAACGCGACCTGCTGCGCGCCTTGCAGCCGCTCGCCGAAGTCGGCCTCGATTACCTGCGACTCGGCCAGCCCGTCCCGACGCTGTCGGGCGGCGAAGCGCAACGGCTCAAGCTCGCCGGGCACCTCGCCGAGGCCGCGAAGCGCGATGCCGGTTATGCCGCGCCGCGCGACGAGCGCGGCAAGCTGTTCCTGTTCGACGAGCCGACCACCGGTCTGCACTTCGACGACATCGCGAAGCTGCTGGTCTCGTTCCGCCGACTGATCGCCGCCGGCCACTCGCTGCTGGTGATCGAGCACAACCTGGACGTCATCCGGACCTCGGACTGGGTGATCGACCTTGGCCCCGAGGGCGGGGAGACCGGCGGGGAGGTCGTCGCGGTCGGCACCCCCGACGACATCGCACTGAATCCGCGGTCGCACACCGGTCGTGCACTGATCGCGTACGAGGCCTCGTTCTCCGATGCCGGCCGCTTCGTGCCCGCACTGCCGCTGGTCGCGGCCGTCCCCCCCAGTGCCGACGCGACCTACCGTGAACGCGCGCGCCACGCGATCGTCGTGCACAACGCACGCGAACACAACCTGAAGAACGTCGATGTCGAGATTCCGCGCGACTGCTTCACGGTGGTGACCGGCGTTTCAGGCTCGGGCAAATCGACGCTCGCCTTCGACATCGTGTTCGGCGAGGGCCAGCGTCGCTATCTCGAATCGTTGAACGCGTATGCGCGCCAGTTCGTGCAACCGGCCGCGAAGCCCGAAGTCGACGGCGTGTTCGGGATTCCGCCGACCGTGGCGATCGAACAGCGCACCAGCCGCGGCGGGCGCAAGAGCACGGTCGCGACGATGACCGAGATCTACCACTTCCTGCGCCTGATGTTCATGAAGCTCGGTACGCAGTACTGCCCCGCCTGCAACGTCGCGATCGAACCGCAGAGTTTCGATGCCGTCGTCGCGCAGGTGATGCGCGACTACCGTGGCCAGAGCATCGGCGTGCTGGCGCCGATGGTGGTCAACCGCAAGGGCGTGTACACCGACCTCGCCGCGTGGGCCTCGGCGCGCGGCCACACGCATCTGCTCGTCGACGGCCAGTTCGTGACGACCCGCCCCTGGAAGCGCCTCGACCGCTTTCGCGAGCACACGATCGAGTTGCCGATCGCCGATGTGCGCGTCGCGCCCGAGGACGAAGCCACGCTGCGCGCGCTGTTGAAGGCCGGACTCGATCAGGGCAAAGGCGTCGTGCACGTGATGGCAGACCTCGACGCACTCGACCAGTCGATGCGCACCGGCCAGCGCAGCGCGCTGCTCACGACCCGGGCGTTCTCGATCCGGCGCGCGTGCCCGAGCTGCGCCACGAGTTACGCCGAGCTCGATCCTCGGATGTTCTCGTTCAACTCGAAGCACGGCTGGTGCGAACGCTGCCTGGGCACCGGCGTCGCTTTCAAGAAGTATCGCGACGACAAGGAGGCGAGCCGCGAAGACGAGGACCGGCGCCTCGACAGCTTTCTCGATGAACAGGCGAGCGCCGGCGAACTGAAGGTCTGCACCGGGTGCGACGGCGAGCGCCTGAACACGATCTCGCGCAACGTGCGCTTCCGCGACCGTTCGATCGCGCAGACGACGACCGGATCGGTCGATTCGCTGGCAGCACTGTTCGATACCCTGGTGCTGAGCGCGCGCGAGGGCGACATCGCGCGCGATGTCTTGTCCGAGATCCGGTCGCGTCTCGCATTCCTGCACGATGTAGGGCTGGGTTATCTCGGTCTCGACCGCGCCTCGCCGACGCTGTCCGGCGGTGAGGCGCAGCGGATCCGGCTCGCCGCCCAGCTGGGTTCGAACCTGCAGGGGGTGTGCTACGTGCTCGACGAGCCGACGATCGGCCTGCACCCGCGCGACAACCGCGTGCTGCTCGACACGCTCGAGCGACTCGCGCGCAAGGGCAATACGCTGCTCGTCGTCGAACACGACGAGGAGACGATCCGGCGCGCCGATCATGTGATCGACCTCGGGCCCGGCGCGGGCGTACGGGGAGGACGGGTGGTCGCGCAAGGCACCGCGCTCGAGCTGTGCGCGACGCCGGCATCGATCACCGGACGCTTCCTGAACGCGCCGCTTCGGCATCCGGTGTCGCCGCGGCGCGAAGTGAGCGCGACGACCCCGTCGCTCGAGGTGCTGGGCGCGCACCGGCACAGTCTGCAGCGCGTCGATGTGCGCATCCCGCTCGGCCGGTTGACGGTGGTCACCGGCGTCTCGGGGTCGGGAAAGTCGACGCTCGCACGCGAAGTGCTGCTCGCCAATCTCGCCGCCGCGGTCACCGCGCGGCGCGAGCATCGCCGGTCTGCGTGGGTCGGCGTGCGCGAGATCGTCGGCATCGATCAGGTCGGGCGGGTGCTCGAGGTCGACCAGACCCCGATCGGCAAGACGCCGCGTTCATGTCCCGCGACCTACATCGGCTTCTGGGATGTGATCCGCCGCCTGTTCGCCGAGACGAACGAAGCGCGGATGCGCGGTTATACGCCGGCCCGGTTCTCGTTCAACACCGGCGACGGACGCTGCGCTGCCTGCGATGGCGCCGGGGTGCAGCGCGTTGCGATGAGCTTCCTCCCCGACGTGAAGGTGCCGTGCGATGCGTGCAACGGGCAGCGCTTCAATCCTGCGACGCTCGCCGTCCTGTTCAAGGACCGGTCGATCGGTGACGTACTGAGGATGAACGTCGAACAGGCGGTCGAGTATTTCTCCGCGCACCCGTCGATTCGCGCACCGCTCGAGCTTCTGAACGACGTCGGGCTGGGTTACCTCACGCTCGGTCAGGCGAGTCCGACGCTGTCGGGCGGCGAAGCGCAGCGGATCAAGCTGGTCACCGAACTGAGCAAGGTCAGGGACGACCCGATGCTGCGCGGCAACCGCGCACCGCGAACGCTGTACGTGCTGGACGATCCGACCGTCG
>JACMMK010000081.1 GCA_014379045.1 Burkholderiales bacterium | reverse complement strand
TCCGGCGTCACCGCTCGCCCATTCGCTGCAACTCGGCGAGCGTGGGCCGCTGTGGGACTCGGCGAGTGGCAAGGCGATCCTCGCCGGACTGTGCCCGCCCGAGCGCGATCAATGTCTGAAGACGTTGCCGCGGCTCGCCGCCACCGCGGCGACCGACACCAGTCTCGAACGCATGCGCAACGAACTCGCGCGTACCGCACGCCGCGGAGTGGCGGTGGCGCGCGACAGCGTGATCCTCGGGGTGACCGCGTTCGCCGCCGCGGTGTTCGACGCGAACGCGCGACCCGTGGCAGCGCTGTCGATTGCGCTGCAGAGCGCGCGCGTCACCTCGTCACTCGAGAAACGCGTCGTCGACGCGCTGCTCCCGGCCGCCGCGGAGATCTCGCGTCGCCTGGGCTACCGGGGACCGCTCGACGTCGCGCGCCAACGCCCGGACGCGCTCATCGCCGATACGTCGGCAGCGGCTCGCCGGGCACCCCGGGGTAACCCGGGCCGGGAACAGGCTGCGACGGGCCCGGGACGGGCTGCGACGGCCCGGGCGAAATGATGATCACCTGCCGGTTCGCATCGTGCCTCGGATACCCGAACTGCTGCACCGGCGGCGCAGGGTCGTCACCCCGCAGCGCGCGCGTGCTCGGGTCGCGCGAATAAGCGTCGCGCTGGCTCTGCGAGAGCGGTGGCTGCGGTGCCACCGGCGCCGGCTGTGCAACCAACGGCGGATTGATGATGATCACCTGGCGCGCGCCGCCGGACTGGGGACCGGGGTATCCGAACGGTTGCTGTGCCGGAGGCTTCGGCTCGTCGCCGCGAAGTTGCAGATTCCGTGACGATCCGGGATTGCGCGGCGCGTCGGGCTGCGCGGCGGCAACGGCTGCGGCGGCGCCAAATGTAGCAACGGCCATCGCGCCCGCCAGGGCGATCGATTGGAAAATGAATGCGCGCATGAAGGAGTCCTCGAGAAACGAAGCGCTGTAGCGCCCGACACCACGAATAACGCACGATCGCGCGTTATGCCGACAACGCGCGCAACGCACGGTTGCCGCAGCGCCGCATCCCTCCCACAATGGCGAATCGGCACTGCCATCGACCCATACTGCGCCCAAGCACGGAAACCCTGCGATGAACCACTACCTGTCTGCCCGGCGCCTGTCGATCGCCGCACTATGTCTGGCGTCGATGCAGTTGCCCAACGCCCTGGCGCAGAAGTTTCCGGGCAAACCGCTGCGCATTCTGGTGACGATCGGCCCGGGATCGGTCGGCGACATCATTTCGCGTGTCCTCGCCGACCCGTTATCGCGCCAGATGGGGCAGACGGTTGTCGTCGACAACCGTCCCGGCGCGGGCGGCAATGTCGCCGCTGAGATTGCGGCGAAATCGCCTGCCGACGGCTACACGCTGTTCCTGACCACGATCAGCACGCACGGCATCAATCCGACGCTGTACGGAAAGTTGAACTTCGATCCGATCCGCGATTTCACCCCCGTGATCCTGCTCGCGACGAATCCGAACATGATGGTCGTGCATCCGTCGCTGCCGGTGCGGTCCGCGAAGGAATTGATCGCGCTCGCCAAGAAACGTCCGGGCGAGGTCACGTTCTCGTCGGCGGGGTCGGGGACGTCCCAGCATATCGCCGGCGAGCTGTTCGGCATGATCACCGGCACGAAGCTCGTGCACGTGCCCTACAAGAGCACGCCGCTGTCGGTGAACGCGGTGCTCTCGGGCGAGACGATGGTCGCATTCGCCAGCGTTCCGGTGGTGATGGAGTTCGTCAAGGCCGGCAGGCTGCGCTCGCTGGGCGTGACTTCGGCAAAAAGAATGAGCTCGCTGCCGGATATGCCGACCGTCGCTGAAACCGGCGTCGCAGGCTTCGACATCGGCGGCTGGTTCGGGTTCTCCGTACCCGCTGGCACGCCCGAGCCGATCGTCAATCAGTTGAACGGCGAGTTTCGCAAGGCGATGGCCGACCCGGGGGTGCGTCAGAAGCTACAGGCGCAAGGCATGGAACTCACCGAGAGCTCGCCGACCGAGTTCGCGGCATTCATCCGCAGCGAGATCGAACGCTGGGCGAAGGTCGTGCGCGCAACCGGTGCGCGCGTCGACTAGCGTGCCGGTGGCGGGGAATCCCCCGCGCATGGCGCCTGCTGCGGGCAGTTCGTTGCGGGCTAGGCCTGCGCCGGGCCGCAGACCGCGAACGCCGCCGCGAGATAGACCTGTGCCGCGGTATGCAGGTCGTCGATGTGCACATGCTCGCCGACCGCGTGCATCTGGCGCCCTTTCGAGTCGGGATGGCTGCGCCCGCCCGGGCCGTAGCAGAGCGTAGGCACGTCGTAGCGGTTGAGATGCGTCGAATCGGCGCCGGGGCGCCGGATGATGCCGGGCGCGTCGTTCCCGGTCACGCGTCGATGCGCGGCGCGCATCACCTGCGTGATCGCAGGCGTGTCGCCGATATCGGTCGCCGGATCGCTCACATACGCGTCGAGCAACGGCTCGTCGCAGCCGCGCTCTTCGGCGAACGCGCGCAACACCGCACGCAGGCCGCGCTTCAGATCGTCGGTCGTGGTGCCCGGAACGGTGCGCACGTCCAGGTACAGGCTGCACTGCCACGGGTTGCGCGACAGCCGCCACGGCATCCCGCCGCGAATCGCTGCCACCGTCACGTTGGGTCGCTCTCCCAGATACTCATGGGTCGCGGTGTAATGCTCGGACCATTCGCCGATCATCGACTGCAGCCGGTGCATCTCGGCGATCGCGTTGACCACGCCGGGTTTCGACGACCACGCCGAATGACTCATCGTGCCGCCGACCGTGATCTTGAACCAGGTCACGCCCATGTTCGCCGTGCAGACCTGCAGGGTCGTCGGTTCGCACAGCACGGCACAGTCGGCAGTCACCCCGTGCGTCACCATGTAGCGGGTGCCGATCCCGTAGCCCGACTGGCTGGGCGAATCGAACTCTTCGATCGGTGCCTTCTCGGTTTCACCGACCACGCCGCCGAACAGCACGTCGCCGTGCAATTTCGCGCCTGCGTGGGCGAGCGCCTCGATCGCGACCACGGCCGAGGCGAGGCCACTCTTCATGTTGTTGGCACCGAGGCCCCACACCCAGTTGTCGCGGACGATACCTCGCGGCTTGAATCCATCACCCTGCAGGTAGTCTTCGTCGCCGTCGTAGGACGTATCCATGTGACCCGTGAACAGCAGGTTCGTGCCGCTGCCCGACCCGCGCAGCGTCGCGATCGCATTGGGCCGTCCGGGGCTCACCGGCTGCAACCAGGCGCGGCAACCGCAACGGCGCAGGCGTTCGACCAGATAATCCGCGAACGCACCTTCGCGTCCGGTCGGACTCGCGATGTCGACCATCTCGACCAGCGTGTCGCGCACGCCCTGCGGTGTGATCAGCGCGGCGGCGCGCCGGTAATCGGGGTGATCGGACATCGGCTTCCTCGTCGACATGGTCGGGCTCGAAGCTCCAGGGCCGCGCGGGTCAACCTTCGGGTTTCATGCCGATTTCTTCGGCCAGTTTGCGCGTGCGCAGCACGTACTCGCGCACGAAGCTCTCGAACTCTACCGGACCCGAAGCAACCGGCTCGGCCCCCAGCGTATTGAACCGCTCGCGCACTTCGGGCAACGCCAGGATGCGCGCCATCTCTTTCGCGACCCGCTGGCGGACCGGCAGCGGCGTGCCCGCCGGCGCCAGCACGCCGAACCAGTCTTCGCTTTCGTAGCCGCCGAGCCCCGCCTGAGCCAGCGACGGCACGCCAGGCATGAAGCGCGTGCCGGCGATCGAACTGGTGGCGAGGATCTGCAGTTTGCCTTCCTTCGCGAGCGGCAGCGCGTTGGGTCCGGGCGCGAACGCGTACAGGATACGTCCCGCCATCGCGTCGTTGACCGCCTCCGGCGTGCCTTTGTAAGCGACGTGATCGGCCTTGAAGCCGGCCAGGTGCGCGACCGCCGCCGCGTGCAGATGCGCGGTACTGCCGACCCCGGCTGAACCATAGACGATGCCCTGCGGCTTGCCCTTGGCGAACGCGATCAGGTCCTTCAACGATTTGAAGCCCAGCGACGGCGACACGACCATGAAACTCGGGGAACGTGCCATCTGACCGACGCCGACGAAGTCTTTCAGCGAATCGAAGGGCAGGTTGCGGTCGATTGCCGAGCGCACGCCGAATGCGCTTGGTGCGGCGAGGAACGTATAGCCATCGGGCTTCTGCGCCGCGACGTACTGCGCGCCGATGACCCCGCCGGCTCCCGCGCGGTTCTCGACCAGCACCGGTGCGTTCCACGCCTCGCTCAGATATTTCGCGATATGCCTGATCACGACGTCAGTGGTGCCCCCGGCGGTCGCCGGCACGATGAACCGCACCGACTGCGTCGGATAAGCGGCGGCGGCGTCGACGGTCTGTGCCTGCGCGCTCGACGGCGCGCCGAGCAGGTGGGCACCGACTGCCATGGCGAGCACGCAAGCGAGGCGGTGACACGAATGAAACGGTTTGGCGCAATGAGTCATGAACGTCCTCGCGAAGATTGTGGTCGGAGTTCGAGCAAGAACGGTGCCGGACGGTGCCCCCGCATCGCTCGCGGCGGCGCCTGTGTCAGGGTACATACACCCACAGGTCGAGCATGACCACCGCGCCGGGCACCGCCAATGCCGGGACTTCGATCGCGGAGAACGGCAGATGGTGCCCGGGAAGCGCCTGTTGCCAGGCCTGATATGCCGGATGGAAACCCGCCAGGTCGGTGTGGAACTGCTGCGCCCGCACGGTGTTGGCGAGCGTCGTGCCTGCCTTGCGGCACACGCGCTCGGCGTGCGCGAGGATGCGCGCCATCTGCAACGCGCTCGCTTCGCCGAACCACGGCTGGCGGGGGTCGATGCGCACGTCGGCTGCGAGCGCGCCGCGCCCGTCCACGGCCATCAGTCCGGACAGGAACAGCAGATCCCCCGCGCTTACCGCCTGCGGATGCCCGGCGTGCACCGTGGGTACGCCGGCATCGATGATCCGCTTCTTCGTACGCGCGCCATGGCGCACGCTGATCGTGTTGATCTCGATCCGGCCGGTCTCGCAGATGAAGCCGGGGTCGGAGGTCGGAATGATCGTCGTCGCGGGCATCGCCTGCCCGAAATGACGTGCCCAGACTTCGTTGAACGCCGGCACGTCGTCGAGGTCGCGCAGATAGACCTGCGCCTTGACCACGTCCTCGAGCGTGCTGCCGACCACCGCCAGTGCCGGCTTCAGTTTGCGCTCGATGACGAAATCGGCCTCGAGCTTGATCGGCGTGCCTTTCCACAGATGCCCCGCGGGCATGCGCGCCGCGGGGTCGAGCGGGCCTTCCTCGGTCTTCAACGCCTCCGATGTCTGCCCTGCAATGAACACATAGTCGCCACAGGTCAGCACCGGGCTGTAGCCCGAGCTTGCATGCACCGGCAGGCTCGCCGGCCGGTGCTGCGTCACCTCGAAGCCTCTGGCGGGAACGGTTGCGATCAGCTGCACTTCCATGTGCTGCCCGGTCAGCAGAAACTTCCGGTGCAGGTTCGAGGTGCTCGGCGGAATGTGCCCGGCGAAGAATTCGCGCCGCACGTCGTGATACGAGTCGACCACGTGCCCGGCGGTGTAGTACTGGTCGACACGCACGACATGTCGGCGGTCGGTGCCGCCCGCGTCGAGCACGCGCGCAAGATTGGCGAACACGTGCCGCGCTTCCTTCTTGAAGCGCGCTTCGCCGTGGCGCGGTGCTTCGGCGTCGACCACGTCCGGCGCCATGCCGTTGAGAAAATCGGCAGTGCCTTTGTGCCCGGTCGCGAACACCCACTGCCCGGCGCGAATGCCGGGCGCGTAGCGTATCGATCCCGGCACGATGGTGACCGGCAGCAACGCGGTCACCGCACCTTGCGCGCTGCTGCGCGGCGCGCGCGCAGCTTTGGCTTTCGATGCTTTCGTTGCCTTGCGAGCGGCCATCTGTCGATCGACTTTCGCGTTCAGCCCAACGCGGCGTGCGCAGGGCGAGGAGGACCTCAGCAGCGCATGCAGCTGACAGGGCGGGCAGCGCGCAACCCGCGCAGAAACCCGAAACTAGCGCATCCGGAGGCGCCGATGATCGATGCTGATCGGGCCCGGCCCGTGCAGCGCCAGCAACACCAGTCCGCCGATGAACGCGAGATTCTTCACGATCTGATCGAGATACGTCGCGCCCATGCCGCCGGCCGCGCCGAGCAGCGGCACCATCAGTGCGGTGACGCCGAGAAAAAACACTGCGAGTACGACGGCCGCGAGCCGCGTCCTGAAGCCGACGACGATCAACACGCCGCCGACAAGTTCGAGCCCGATCGTCAGATACAGCAGCACCTGCGTCATCGGAAAGTTCTGCAACGCATCGGCCTGCACGCTGCCCATCAACGCGCGCACTTTCAGGAACGCATAGCCGATGAGGATCGGCGCAAACAGCAGGCGTGCGAGCAGCGCCCCGTAGCGCCCCGCAAAACCCGTGTTCGCTTCACCCGTCATGTCGTGCCGACCAACACGCATCGATACCTGCGCCCGACCCGGGGCTCAACGCCGCGGGCAACGATCAACGCAGATACGCGCGCAGCATCCACGCCATCTTCTCGTGCTGTTCCATCAGACCGGTCAGAAAGTCGTTGGTGCCGGCATCGCCGTGTTTCTCGCCCACCTCGTCGAGGTCGGCGCGAAGGTTGCGCACGATCGTCTCGTGGTCTCCCAGCAACGCCTCGATCATGCCCTGGGCCTGCGGATTCGTGCCGGACTTTTCCTCGAGCCGCGTGAGCGCAAGGAACTCCTTCAGCGATCCGCTGGCGGTGCCGTCGAGCGCGCGCGCGCGCTCGGCCACGTCGTCGATGAACGCCTCGATCGCCTCGTACTGCGCTTCGAAGAACTTGTGCAGTTCGCTGAAGTCCGGACCGACGACGTTCCAATGGAAGCGCCGGGTTTTCGTATAAAGCACGAACTCGTCGGCAAGCAACTTGTTGAGGATGCCGATCACGCTCGCGCGTGCACCGTCCTTCAAACCGATGTTCACTTTCATCGTCATCTTCCTTCGGCGGCAGACATGTGTTGATCGAATGGTACCGCAGCCCCGCGCGATGTCGAATCAGGAGTTGCTATCGCGCCGATAGCGCGCCGCGTCGTCGAGCGTATCGAACCAGGCATCGAGCCCGCCCGCCAGCGGCCGCACCTGCTCGAAGCCCCGGTCGATCAGCATGCGGGCGACACGCGCCGCGCTGGCTTCGTTGGGTCAATTGCAATAGACGACGATCTCGCGTTCTCGCGACAGTTCGGCCAGCGCCATCTCGGGCGCCGCGGGATCCACCTCGATCGCACCGGGAATCCGCCGCGGATCCATCTCGCGCGCCTGTGCGCCGCGTACATCGAGCACCTGCGGTGCGATGCCCGAGTCGAACAGCAGCCGCAGCGCGGGCACATCGATGCGCGACATCCGCAATTGCCGATAGAAGCGACGACGCTGCCACCACTTCCACCCGATGAACGCCGCGAGCAACGCCAGGACGGCGGCGACGGTGATCGCGCCGAAGCTCGACAGCCATTCCATCAGCCGCTCGATCTGGTCGTTGAAGATCATGCCGGCACCGATGCCGATACCGGCCCAGGCGAGCGCCCCGATCGCGTTGTACAGCGTGAAGCGCGCGAACGACAGGCGCCAGGCGCCGGCGAGCGGTGCGGCGACCGTCGACAGCCCCGGCACGAACTTCGATGCCACCAGCGACAGCGCACCGTAGCGCACATACACGGTCTCGGTCTGGCGCACGCAGCTGTCGGGTGCGAGCGAGACGCTGCACAACAGACGCAGCACTCTGATGCCGAAGCGGCGCCCCGCCAGATACCACAGCGTGTCGGCGAGCATCGCCGCGGCCGTGGCGCTCGCCAGCAGCAGCGGTGCCGACAGCTGTTCGCGAGCGGCGAGCGCACCGGTCAGGACCAACGTCGGCACGGCCGGCAGCGGCGCACCCAGCTTCGCCGCGAGTACATTGATGAAGGCGATCGCCAGACCGTATTCAGCGAGCAACGCGTACAACGATTCCATGATCAGTGATCGCCCCGTCCATTCGAACAGACGTGAGTGTGCGCCCGGGTGGCGGTCACCGCTTCCCTGAGCCGCCGGGGTCGCGCCTGTCCACGCTACCGATCCCCTGCGCGCACGCGGGCGCCTGGCCGGGGATACGGCGGCATGCGCTCGACGCTCGACCAGGCAGGAAGCAGTGCGCCGCGCGCCGGTTGCAGCGCCACGTATTCGCCACTGGCCCAGGTGACCCGGCCGCCGGCGACGGTCAGCACCGATTCGAGTTCGAGCAGTCGATCGTCGCCACCGGCGAACGGATCGGCGTCGAGCACGGCAAAGTCGGCCGCGCGTCCCGGCGCAAGCGTACCGAAACGGCCCTCGCCTTCGGTGAACCAGGCGCCACCGGCGCTTGCCAGCGCGAACGCCTCGTCGGGCCGGGTCAGCGCATCGCGTGACGCCCCGG
>JACMMK010000080.1 GCA_014379045.1 Burkholderiales bacterium | reverse complement strand
GCGCGCGCCTGCGCAGGCACGACCACCGCCTGCGCCGCTGGCCGGGTCAACGCTGCAGCATCGCCGCCGCGCGCCATGAACAGGCGATGCAGCGTGATCTTGCGCACCGCCTGTTTGCTGCTCTCGATGTGCGACTTCAGCAGCAGACAGGCATGGTCGACCTTGCGCCGCAGGATGCTTCTGAGCAGTTGCGCATGCTCTTCGTAGGTCGCGACGACCCGTCCCGCGTCGGTGAAATCGAGTCGGCGGATGATCCGGATGCGTTCGGTCACTTCCTGGTGCATCTGCGCCATCACCGTGTTGCCGGTGGCGTTGATCAGCAGCGCGTGGAACTGCTCGTCGAGTATCGCCACCTTGCGCTCATCGGTGAGCCGCGCACCAGGCGCGACCAGCCAGACGTCGCGCAACGGGGCGAGCGCGTCGGCGCTTTCCTGCTCGCAAAGTCGGCGCACTGCGGCAAGCTCGAGCACGATGCGCGTGTCGTAGAGTTGATCGAACAACGCGAAATCCAGCGGCTTCACGGTCCAGCCGCTGCGCGCGGCGACCGACAGATGCCCTTCCTGCGCGAGCCGGGTCAATGCTTCGCGCACCGGCGTGCGCGACATGCCGAGTTCGCGCGCGACCTCGTTCTCGGTGAAACGATCGCCGGGAAGCAGGCGGAATTCGAACACATCGCGCTTCAGCCTCGAGTACGCCGCCTCGGCGAGATTCTGCGCTGGCACGGGCTTCATCCAACGCCCGGCTCGGGAAAGTGACAGGCGGTGAAATGCCCGGGCCCGAGCGGCTTCAGTTCCGGCGCCGTGTCCATGCAGAAGTGTTCGCCCTTGGGACAGCGCCCGTAGAAGCGGCAACGATCGGGCTTCGGGTCGACCGGACTCGTCGGATCTCCGTCGAGTCGGATGCGCTTCGACGCGCCGCCCGATAGGCCCGGAATCGCCGACAGCAACGCCCGCGTGTAGGGGTGGCGCGGCGACCTGAACACCTGCTGCGCGGGTCCCGACTCGACGATCTTGCCCAGATACATCACCAGCACCCGGTCGCACAACAGGCGCCCGATGTTCAGATCGTGCGAGACGAACAGGTAGCTCATGCCGAGCTGCTCTTTCAGGTCGGCGAGCAGGTGCAGTATGACCGCCTGCACCGAGACGTCAAGCGCGGCCGTAGGCTCGTCGAGAATCAGCAACTTCGGTTCGAGCGAGATCGCGCGCGCGATGCCGACGCGGGCTTTCTGTCCCCCCGAGAGCTGATGCGGATAGCGGGCGAGCAGCTCGCGCGGCAACTGGACGAGACCGGCCACCTCGTCGATGCGCCGGGCGAGTGCGCCACCGGAAAGTCGGCCGAGCAGACGCAGAGGCTCGGCAATCGTGTCGCGCGCGGTATGGCGCGGGTTCAGGCTGTCGGTCGGATCCTGGAACACCATCTGGATCAGCTTGCGCTGGGGCACGCGCGCGAACGCGCGCGCCGGAATCCCGGTGATGTTCTCGCCGCCGAAACGGATCGCGCCGGCGGTCGGGTCGAGCGTGCGCGTGATCAATCGCACCAGCGTCGATTTGCCGCATCCCGACTCGCCGACAAGCCCCACACTCTCGCCGACGCCGATCGAAAGATCCACACCATCGACCGCGTGCAGCATCGGCACCTGACGCGTACCCGAAAACGGCAACACGCCTCCCGAACGTTTGAGCGCAAACCATTTGCGTATCTGCTCGACTTCGAGCAGCGACGCGACGGGGTCGACCGCCACGCCGACGGACGGCAAGGTCGCGTTCAAATCGGTCGGCAGCATGCGACGGTGTGGCCGGCACTGAAGGCCTGCCGCGCAAGGGGCGAGGTCTGACACACCGGCTCGACGCGGTCGCAGCGTTCGCTGAAGCGGCAAGGCGGCAGATCGCTGCGGCGCAGATCGGGCAGGTTGCCCGGGATCGCGGCGAGCGAGCGCAGGTCGTTGGTGCCGTGAGGGGTGGTCGCGATCAGCTTGGCGGTATACGGATGCCGGGGATGCGCGAACAACTCGGTCGTGGACGCGGTCTCCACGACATGGCCGGCGTGCATCACGACGATGCGATCGCAATACTCGGCGGCGAGCCCGAGATCGTGGGTGATCAACACGGTCGCCATGTTGCGGCGTCGCGCGAGTTCGCCGATGAGGTCCATCACCGCCGCCTGCGTCGTCACGTCGAGCCCGGTCGTCGGCTCGTCGGCGACGAGCAGCGACGGGGTGCAGGCGAGCGCGATCGCAATCATGATCCGCTGGCACAGCCCACCGGAGAGTTCGAACGGATACGCGTGGTAGCGACGTTCGGGGTCGGGGATGCGTACCGCCGTCAGTGCCTCGAGCGCGCGCTTCTTCAACTGCGCCGACGGCGTGCTGGTATGGCGGGCGAGCACGTCTTCGATCTGATGACCGACCTTGCGGATCGGATTGAGCGCGACGCGCGGATTCTGGAAGATCATCGCCGCCTCGCGCCCACGGATCGCTTCGAGTTCGGCGGCCGTGGCCTGCGTCAGGTCGAGCCCCCCGAACACCGCACGCCCGCGGCTGATGCGTCCGGCTGCATCGAGGATGCCGAGCACCGCGTAGAACAACACCGACTTGCCCGAGCCGGATTCGCCGACGACACCGATCGTCTCGCCCTTGTTGACCGAGAACGACACGTCCTCCAGCGCGTGCACGACGCCCGAACGGGTGCGGAACTCGACCGCCAGCGACTCGACGGCGAGCAGCGGCACCGGCGGGCCGGATGCGTCCGCCTCGGGCACGACCATCGCCACCGACGGGTCGAGCGCGTTCATCGCTGCGCTTTCACGGGGACGTGCACATCGGTCTGCACTGATCGTGCGTCGATCGGCGCGATTCCTTCATGGATGACTGTCGACGCAGGATTCTCGCAGCGCGCAGCGCGCGTGACCCTCGCTCTCGGGCCGCGCATCACGTGCGCCGGCGCGGGTCGATCATGTCGCGCAGTCCGTCGCCCAGCAGATTGAAACAGAACACCGCCAGCATCAGCACCACGCCGGGAAAGAACGACACCCACCATTCCCCCGAAATCATGTAGCTCGCGCCTTCGGCGACCATGATCCCCCACTCCGGTTGCGGCGGTCGTACACCCAGGCCGATGAACGACAACCCGGCGGCGTTCAGGATCGCCCAGCCCATGTTGAGCGAGATCTGCACCATGATGGGGGGCAGGATGTTCGGGAACAGATGCAACGCCAGGATGCGCGCCTCCGAATTGCCCGACAGCCGCGCCGCTTCGACGAAGCCGGCGTTCCGGCGCACATTGATTTCGCCGCGCGCAACGCGGATGTAGAACGGCAGATTGATGATCGCGGTCGCGTAGATGATGTTGGCGACCGAATTGCCGAGCGCGGCGACGATCGCCATCGCGAGCACGAACAGTGGAAACGCCATGATCGTGTCGGCGAAGCGACTCACCGTGCGGTCGATCCAGCCGCCGTAGTAACCAGCGCAGGCGCCCAGTGCACTGCCGAGCGCGAACGAGATGAATACGGCCGCCACCGCCATGCCGAAGTCGAGCCCGGTCGCCACGATCACGCGCGACAGGATGTCGCGCCCGAGCTGATCGGTGCCGAACCAGTGCGCGGCCGAGGGGCCGCGCAGTGCACTCGCCGCGTTGGTGGCGAGCGGGTCGTATGGCGCGATCCACGGTCCGAACAGCGCGACCAGCACGAATGCCGCAAACAACGCGAATGCGCCGGCGGTAACCGGGTTCTCGCCGAGCACGTAGCGCACATGGCGCAGCGTCGCCGCGGAGGACGAGACGGAGGCAGGGCCGGGCGTTCCCGGTAGCGTTGCGGTATTGCTCATCGTCCGTCTCCGGTGTCCCGGGTCGAAGGATCGCCAGGAACCATGAGCGAGCCCGACTCGGCTACGTCGATCCCGTCACCTGTCCGGTGACGGGGCCCTCGCCGCGGGCCTCGCAGGCTCATCAGCATCGGCTCCTACGCATCGATGGTCACCCGCGGGTCGATCACCGTGTACAGGATGTCGATCATCAGGTTGATCGCGACGAACAGCAGCGCCATCACGAGCACGAACCCCTGCACCGGCGCGTAGTCCGACTGCATCAGCGCATCGACCGCGAACGACCCGATGCCGGGCCAGGCGAACACCTTCTCGATCACCACGTTCGAACCGAGCATGAACGAGAACACCATGCCCATCGTCGTCACCACCGGCAGCATCGCGTTGCGAAACGCATACTTGTATAGGACGGTGCCCGACGACAGCCCGCTCGCGCGCGCGGTTCGCACGAAATCCGATGACAGCACGCCGAGCATCGCCGCGCGCGTCATCCGCGCGATCGGCGCGAGCACGAAGATGGCCAGCGTCGCCACCGGCAGCACCATCTGCGCGGCGGCGGCACGAAACAGCGCGAGGTCGCCGGCGATCAGGCTGTCGATCAGATAGAAGCCGGTCCACTGCGGTGGCGGCGAAAACATCGAATCGAGGCGACCCACCGGAGGGGGTGCGACGCCGAGCAGGTAATAGAACACATAGGCGAGCAGCAGACCGGTGAAGAAGATCGGCAACGACACGCCGAGCGTCGTGATCAGCCGGCAGGCATGGTCGACCCATGAGCCGGGTCGCGTCGCGGCGAGAATGCCGAGCGGCAGCGCGATCACACACGCGACCAGCAGCGCAAGCAGCGTCAACTCGAGCGAGGCCGGCAAGCGACGCAGGATCTCGTCGAGCACCTGCTGCCCGGTCGACAACGACAGTCCGAGATCGCCGCGGGCGAGGTCGCCCAGATAGTCGATGAACTGGCGCCACAGCGGCTGGTCGAGGCCGAGTTTGGTGCGGATCTGCTCGACCGCCTCCTGCGTCGCCGCCGGGCCGGCGTAGAACGCAGCGGGGTCGCCCGGAAGCGCGCGCGTGAGCACGAACGTCACCACGACGATCCCGATCACGTTGGGGATCGCGGCGAGCGCACGCCTGCCGATCAGCTGCCACATCGTCTGTGCCTCAGGCCTTGTACAACGTGCGGTAATCGGCCTGCACGTGGAACCAGTACATGTAGCCCTGCACGTTCTTCTGCATGGCCACGTCGAAGGCCGGCTGCATCAACGGCACGCGTGGCACGTCGTTGAACGCGATCTCGACGAAGTTTCGCACCTGCGTTTCGTAGCGCTTGCGGTCGGTCTCGAAGCGCGCCGCGGCGATCAGCTTGT
>JACMMK010000079.1 GCA_014379045.1 Burkholderiales bacterium | reverse complement strand
GCGCCCGATGGTTCTCCCAGCTGGGGTCGCTGATGTAGACGCGCGCCCCCGGCGCAAAGCGCTTCAGGAAATCAGCGCCGATCTTGAGCCCCCCGGTGCCGCCGAGCGACTGGACCGTCACCACGCGCCCCTCGGTCACTGCCGCACTTTTTTCCCCGAACACCAGGTCACGCACCGAGCGGTTGTAATCGGCGATGCCTTCGCCCTGCAGATACGTATGCGGGGCAGCGGTCGCCTCGAGCTTGCGCTCGGCGACGCGCACGCATTCGAGCAGCGGCACCTTGCCGTCTTCGTCGTAGTAGACACCTACGCCGAGATTGACCTTCTTCGGATTCTGGTCTGCGAGATACGCCTCGGTGACCCCGAGAATAGGGTCGCGTGCGGCCATCGCGATGTCAGCGAGGAACGAGGGCTGTGCGGGTGAGTTCATGTTGGGTTTGCGGCTATCATGTTCGGTTGATTTCGACCAAAGAGTTTACTGCAATGCAGACCGTGAAGCGGAAGGGAGCGCGGGCCCGGCCCCGCAACGGCACCGGCGAAAACGGACCGCGGGACATGCCGGACGACGACGTCACGCTCGACGCAGATACCGCCGCACGGGTGGCGCTGCGCCTCGAACCGGCAGCACCTGCGGTCGACGCGACGCCGGTCGAGGTGCAGACCTTCCCGGGCAGTCCGTTCCGCCTGGCGCTGGTTTATCCGCCCGCGGGGGACCAACCGCGGGCGATCGCCAAGCTCACCGAAGGCATCGAAGATGGCCTCGCGTTCCAGACGTTGCTCGGGGTCACGGGCTCGGGCAAGACCTACACGATGGCGCACGTCATCGCGCGCATCGGCCGCCCGGCGCTCGTGCTGGCGCCGAACAAGACGCTCGCCGCCCAGCTCTACGCCGAGTTCCGTGAGTTCTTCCCCGAGAACGCGATCGAGTACTTCGTCTCGTACTACGACTACTACCAGCCCGAGGCCTACGTGCCGTCGCGCGACCTGTTCATCGAGAAGGATTCGTCGATCAACGAACACATCGAGCAGATGCGGCTGTCGGCGACGAAGTCGTTGCTCGAGCGGCGCGACACGATCATCGTGGCGACGGTCTCTTGCATCTACGGGATCGGCGACCCGGTCGACTACCACAGCATGATCCTGCACCTGCGCACGCACGAGAAGATGGCGCAGCGCGAGGTGATCGGCCGTCTGACGACGATGCAGTACCACCGCAACGACATGGAGTTCAAGCGCGGCACGTTCCGCGTGCGCGGCGACACGATCGACATCTTCCCGGCCGAGAGTGCCGAGATCGCGGTACGCGTGTCGCTGTTCGACGACGAGATCGAGGAACTGGCGCTGTTCGATCCGCTGACCGGGCAGATCCTGAAGAAGGCGTCGCGCTACACCGTCTACCCGTCGAGCCACTATGTGACCCCGCGCAGCACGACGCAGCGCGCGATCGAGGCGATCAAGCTCGAACTCGCGCAGCGCATCGACCATTACGCCAACACCGGCAAGCTGATCGAGGCGCAGCGGGTCGAGCAGCGCACCCGCTTCGACCTCGAGATGCTGAACGAGATGGGCTTCTGCAAGGGCATCGAGAACTACTCGCGCCACCTTTCGGGCCGCGCGCCGGGCGAGCCGCCGCCGACGCTGATCGACTACCTGCCGCAGCAGGCGCTGCTGATCATCGACGAG
>JACMMK010000078.1 GCA_014379045.1 Burkholderiales bacterium | reverse complement strand
GCGCCCGAGCTGCCGACGGTGGCCGAGTCCGGGCTGCCGGGCTTCGCTTCGGAGGACTGGCAAGGGGTGCTCGCCCCGGCCAGAACGCCGGCGGAAATCATCAATCGGTTGAACGTCGAGGTGCATCGCGTACTGAGCGTGCCGGAGGTGCGCGACAAGCTCGATGCGCAAGGCTTCCAGGTCCGGCTGTCGACGCCGCAGCAGTTTTCCGAGCTCATCGCCCGCGAATCGACGAAGTGGGCGCGCATCGTGAAGGACGCGGGGATCCGAGTCGAGTAGCGGGCGGGGCAGTCAGTCCATCGCAGCGACGTTTGTGGTGGGCGTAAGGACGTCGTTGCGACGCTGTTGAGACACCGGGGCGCTGCGGCTGGGTGCGGCCAAGGTGGGTGCTGCCGGTTGACGCTCGACACCGCACTTACTAGACTTCCTTCAAGCATTGCCACACCCCGGCGAAGAACGGGGTGGGCCTGGAGGAGGAAAGGCATGGGGAACCGTCGCCGGGTCACGAAGGCGTCGCGTGCAGCCGCGTTGCGGCGTTGGCTGCTCGCTGCATCGCTGTGCGTGGTGCCTGCGCCGACCGCCGCGCAGACGGTCACTGCGGACTATCCTTCGAAGCCGATCCGGCTGATCGAAGGGTTCGGCGCCGGCGGCGTCGTCGATCTCGTCGCGCGCCTGTTGATGCCGAAACTGAGTGCGTCGCTCGGCCAGCCGGTCGTGCTCGAGAACCGCGTCGGCGCGGCGGGCACCATCGCCAGTGCGCTCGTCGCGAAGGCGGGCCCCGATGGGCACACCTGGTTGCTCACGACCGGCTCGCACACATCGAACACCGCGTTCAATCCGTCCGGCGTGCCGTACGACCCGATCCGTGACTTCACTCCGGTCACGCTGGTCGCGACGACCTTCGGGATGGTGCATCTCGTGCATCCGTCGGTGCCGGCCAGGTCGGTGCAGGAGTTCGTGGCATTGGCGCGGCGCCACCCGGGCAAGCTGACCTACGGCGCGGCGGGCATCGGCAACATCCTGCACATCAGCGCCGAGATGATGAAGTCAATGACCAGCACCGATATCCGGTACGTGCAGTACAAGGGTGCGGCGCAGGCGGCCAACGATCTGCTCGGTGGTCATATCGACACGCTGTTCCTGACCACGCCGGTCGCGCTGCCGCTGATCCACGGCAACAAGGCACGCGCGCTGGCCATTACCGGACCGGTGCGCTGGAAGGGCCTGCCCGAGGTGCCGACGATGCACGAGGCGGGCCTGAAGAACTTCAACCTCGTCGGCTGGTTCGGCTTGTGGTTGCCTGCCGGCACGCGACCGGCGATCGTGGCGCAGGTGCATCGCGAATTCGAGCGCGCGTTGGCGGAGCCTGACGTGCGCCAGCGCTTCGACGAGATCGGCCTGGTACCGGGCCAGATGCGATCCGACGAGTTCGCGCGTTATGTGTCGGACGATCTGAATGCGATGCGTGAACTCGCCAAGCGCATCGGCCCCGCGACAGCACCGTAGACGACCTGGAAAGACCGACGATGGAAACACCAATGAGTGAGCAGCGTGACGGCATGCAGATCGACTGGGACGTGGCGATCGAGATGGACGATGGCATCGTCCTGAGAGCGGACGTGTTCCGTCCGCTGGGCGCGGGTCGCTGGCCGGTGATTCTGAGCAGCGGTCCGTACGCGAAGGGCCTCGCGTTCCAGGAAGGTTATCCGGGCAACTGGGCGCGCGTGGTCAAGGCCGCCCCGGAAGTGCTCGAGGGCTCGAGCAACAAGTACCAGAACTGGGAACTCGTCGATCCCGAGAAGTGGGTACCCGACGGCTTCGCGTGCGTTCGGGTGGACTCGCGCGGTGCCGGCCGCTCGCCCGGCTACGTCGATTGCTGGTCGCCGCGCGAGACGCAGGACCTTGCGCTTTGCATCGAGTGGGCGGGCACGCGCCCGTGGAGCAACGGCCGCATCGGGCTCAACGGCATTTCGTATTACGCGATGAACCAGTGGCAGGTCGCCGGGCTGCGCCCGAAGCATCTCGCGGCGATGTGTCTGTGGGAGGGTTCGTCCGACTACTATCGCGAGTTGTGCCGGCACGGTGGCATCCTTTGCGGCTTTCTCGACAGCTGGTACCGGCGCCAGGTGAAGTCGGTTCAGTATGGCGTCGGCGAGCGCGGGGCGCGCAGTGCAGTCACCGGCGAACCCGTCGCCGGGCCGGAGACGCTGTCCGAAGACGTGCTCGAGCGCAACCGTGCCGACCTCGGTGGCGAGGCGGCGCGTCGGCCGCTCGTCGACGACTACTATCGGGCGCGCATGCCGGCGTTCGATCAGATCGACGTACCGCTGCTGTCGTGTTCGAACTGGGGCGGTCAGGGACTGCATACCCGCGGCAACTTCGAGGGCTTCCTGCGCGCCGCGTCGCGCGAAAAATGGCTGGAGGTGCATGGCGATACGCACTTCACGCATTTCTACAGCAACTACGGCATGACCTTGCAGAAGCGCTTCTTCGGCCACTTCCTGAGGGACGAGGACACCGGCTGGGATCGCCAGCCGCGGGTATCGCTGAACGTCCGCCACCCCGGCGAGCGCTTCATGCTGCGCGCCGAGAACGAGTGGCCGCTCGCGCGCACGGTGTACACCCGGTTCTATCTGCATGCCGGCGGCAAAGCGCTATCGACCGAGCCATCGGCTGCGTCGGCCGAGGTCGAGTACGCGGCGATGGGTGACGGCATCACCTTCCTTTGCGAACCCGCCAGGGAGCCGATCGAAATCACCGGTCCGGTCGCGGCCCGACTATGGCTGTCGTCGCAGACGACGGATGCCGATGTGTTCCTGGCTTTGCGTCTGTTCGATCCGGCCGGCAAGGAAGTGACGTTCATCGGCGCGAACGATCCGCGGGTACCCGTCGGACTCGGCTGGTTGCGGGCCTCGCAGCGCAAGCTCGATTCATCGCTGTCGCGCCCCGAGCGCCCATGGCATACGCACGACGAGCCCTGGCCGCTGACGCCGGGTACGCCGGTCGAACTCGAAGTCGAGATCTGGCCGACCTGCATCGTCGCGCCGCCGGGTTATCGGCTCGGGCTTACGGTGCGCGGCTGCGACTACGAGTTCGATGGCACGGACGCGGGGTTGCCGAACGCGCCGTATCCGATGCGTGGCGTCGGGCCGTTCACGCATACCGATCCGCAGGATCGCCCAGCCGACATCTTCGGCAAGTCGTATACGCTGCACATCGGCCCCGGGATGCAACCGTACCTGCTGCTGCCGGTGATTCCTGCGGCTTGACTTGCGCTGCGGCTGACTTCCTCCGCGCTGCCGGGCGTGCACAGCGCTGCGCGAGGTGCACTAAGTCTTCTGGATCGTCGATCCGATGCGCATTGCACGGGCCCGCGTCTTGATGGTTCACATCATTTCGACGTACTCTTTGATCAAAGAGCGCCCGACCGTTCCGATACGATCTATTCGGCGTGGAGCGGCGACATCGCAGGGTCGCGCGAGGCAACACCCGCGCAACGGAGATTTCATGCCTTTCGAAACCATCCTCTACGAAGAGCGCGGGCCCGTCGGCTGGCTCACGTTGAACCGTCCAGACGACGGCAACATGTTCACGGTTGGCATGTGCCACGAGATCCGTGACTGCATCAACGACGTGCGCCGCGAAGCGCGAACGCGCGTCCTGGTCATCACCGGGGCCGGCGACCGGTTCTTCTGCATCGGCGGGCGCAAGGACGGGCTCGAAGACACGACGCTCTACGCGGGCATGCTGCCGACCCTCGAAATCTACGAAAGCATCGAACGATTGCAGAAGCCGGTGATCGCGTCGGTCAACGGCTTCGCAGTCGGCGGCGGGCAGGTGCTGCAGGTGATGTGCGATCTCACGATCGCGAAGGAGAGCGCGGTGTTCCGGCAGGTCGGGCCGATGATGGGCAGCTTCGATGCGGGGTACGGCACCTGGTACCTCGAGGATCTCGTCGGCAAGAAGAAGGCGAAGGAGCTCTGGTTCGCCAATCCGAAGTTGAGCGCCCAGGAGGCGCTGGCCATCGGTCTGATCAACAAGGTGGTGTCCGACGACAGTCTCGCGGCAGAGACGCACAAGCTCGCGCTGGAGATCGCCGAACGCGGCGCGTTCGCGCTCGCCTCGATCAAGGCCGCGTTCACGGCCCGGCATACCGGCGTTTCCGGGCTCGCGCGCGTGTCGCACGACCTGCTGCTGAGGCTCTACCTGGACACCGACGAATCGCACGAACTCGGCGAGGCGTTCCGGGGCAAGCGCAAGCCGGACCCAGACAAGTTTGGCCACTGAGCGCGTGCGTTGAGTCCCCTGCTCACGCTGCACGATCCGCGCACCGCGGCGCGCTATTACGACGCGGGCTGGTGGCGCACTGACACGATGTACGCAGAGCGGGGTAATATTTATACCGAAGATGGTCAACTGTTGTGCTCGTCTATTCCTCAGTTTGATATCCACCTGGATCTTTCCGTTGT
>JACMMK010000077.1 GCA_014379045.1 Burkholderiales bacterium | reverse complement strand
GCAGGTGCCGACGGTGGCCTGGGTGATGATGCTAGCCAACGTGTTCTGGGCGATTGCCTACGACACTGCGTACGCGCTGGTCGACCGCGACGACGACCTGCGCATCGGCATCCGCACCTCGGCGATCACTTTCGGACGCTTCGATGTGCTCGGTATCGCCATCGCGCACGGTGCGTTTCTGTTGACGATGATCGCCGTCGGCGTGATGACGCAGCGAGGCTGGCTCTACTTCTTCGCGCTCATCATCGCCGCGGGACTCGCGAGATACCAGGTGCGGTTGTGCGAAACCCGCGAGCCTGCGCGGTGTTTCAAGGCGTTCATGAACAACATTGCGGTCGGTGGCATCATCTTTCTCGGAATCATGGTCGACAGCTACTTCCGGGTCGCCCTGTAGGCCGCGTCGTGTGAGCATGCGGCCCACACGACGCGACCAGAAGATGACTATCGACACGCGGGCAGCGGCAACTTGAAGTATCACGATCTGCGCGACTTCATTGCGCAACTCGAGACCCTCGGGGAACTCAAACGCATCGCGCGCCCGATCTCGCCTGATCTCGAGATGACCGAGATCTGCGATCGGGTGCTGCGAGCGGGCGGTCCGGCGCTGTTGTTCGAACAACCGGTCGGGCACACGATGCCGGTGCTGGGCAACCTGTTCGGTACGACGCGACGCGTAGCACTCGGCATGGGCGAGGACGATCCGTCGGCGCTGCGTGAGATCGGCAAGCTGCTCTCGTATCTGAAAGAGCCCGAGCCGCCGAAAGGGCTGAAAGACGCCTGGGACAAGTGGCCGCTGTTGAAGCAGGTGCTCAACATGGCGCCGAAGGAGGTGTCGCGTCCGCTCTGCCAGCAGCAACGCCGGGAAGGGTCGGAGGTCGATCTCGGGCGGCTGCCGATCCAGACCTGCTGGCCGGGAGATGCCGCACCGTTGATCACCTGGGGGTTGACGGTGACGCGCGGGCCGGCGCGTGAGCGACAGAACCTCGGCATCTACCGCCAGCAGGTGATCGGTCGCAACAAGCTGATCATGCGCTGGCTCGCACACCGTGGCGGTGCGCTCGACTTCCGCGACCATGCAACGGCGCATCCGGGGGAGCCGTTTCCGGTCGCGGTCGCGCTGGGTTGCGATCCGGCCACCACGCTCGGCGCAGTGACGCCGGTGCCCGACACGCTGTCCGAGTACCAATTCGCGGGCCTGCTGCGCGGGGCGCGCACCGAACTCGCGAAATGCCTTGGCTCGTCGCTGCGCGTCCCGGCGACGGCCGAGATCGTGCTCGAGGGTGCGATCCACCCCGATGCGCAGTCGCCATCGGGCTGGGAGAGCGCGCTCGAAGGCCCGTTCGGCGATCACACCGGTTACTACAACGAGCAGGCGCGCTTCCCGGTGTTCACGGTCGAACGGATCACCCATCGCGACGACCCGATCTACCACTCGACCTATACCGGCAAGCCGCCGGACGAGCCGGCGATCCTCGGCGTGGCGCTGAACGAAGTGTTCGTGCCGCTGCTGACGCGACAGTTTCCGGAGATCGTCGATTTCTACCTGCCGCCCGAGGGCTGCTCGTACCGGATGGCGGTGGTCAGCATGCGCAAGCAGTACCCCGGCCACGCGAAGCGGGTGATGTTCGGGATCTGGAGCTTCCTGCGTCAGTTCATGTACACGAAGTTCATCGTGGTGACCGACGACGATGTGAACGTGCGCGACTGGAAAGAGGTGGTCTGGGCGATGACCACACGCGTCGACCCTGCGCGCGACACCTTGCTGGTGGAGAACACCCCGATCGACTACCTCGACTTCGCCAGCCCGGTATCCGGCCTGGGGTCGAAGATGGGGATCGATGCGACCAACAAATGGCCGGGCGAGACGAGCCGGGAGTGGGGCCGTCCGATCGCGATGACCCTGCCCGTCAAGAGGCGCATCGACGAGATCTGGAGCGAGCTGGGCCTTTGACGGCGTCGTCCAGACGCTCTGCTGCGGGCCGCAATCGGCGGCCGCCGATTGCGCATGCGCCGATATTTCTATATATCTCGAAATATGAGCGCTCCCCCATTGTCGCCCGTGCCTTCGTATTCGCTTGCACGTCGGGTGGCGGCCGAGGCGGTCGGTACCGCCGGCCTGCTGGCGGTCGTCGTCGGCTCGGGCATCATGGGCGAGCGCCTCGCCGAGGGTAACGACGCGATCGCCCTGCTCGGCAACTCGATCGCGACCGGCGCTGCGCTCTGGGTGTTGATCACCGTGCTCGGACCGATCTCGGGTGCGCACTTCAATCCGGTGGTCTCGGCGGTGATGGCAGCGCGCGGCGCATTGCGCGCGCGCGACCTCGCGCCGTACGTGCTGGTGCAGATCGTCGCGGCACTGATCGGCGTGGTTGCCGCGCATCTGATGTTCGGCGACGCGGTGTTCACCTTCGGCACCAAGGTGCGCACCGGAGGCGGGCAGTGGTTCGCCGAGTTCGTGGCGACGTTTGGCCTGCTCGTCGTCATCCTCGGCGGGTTGAGCGTGCGGCCAAATCTGGTTCCGGGATTGGTCGCCGCCTGGATCACCGCCGCCTACTGGTTCACCGCGTCGACCTCGTTTGCGAACCCCGCCGTGACGTTCGCCCGGGCGTTCACCGACACCTTCGCGAATATCCGTCCGGACGATGTGCCGGGCTTCCTGCTGGCGCAGGTGGCTGGGGCTGCTGCCGGCTGGCTGTTGTGTCGTTGGCTGTTTCGCGACATCGACTCGGAACCGACGCGCTCGGCAGCATAGGCGCACGCGCGACGATTCGGATCGGTTCGGGTATGTTCGGCGGATGCCCTCCGCGCCTTCTCCGCAGGACACCCCGTGTGCCCTCGAACTCGATGATCAGGCACGTGTGATTGCAACGGCGCGGCAGTCGTTCGCCGAACACGGTTTCACGGTTTCGGACGAGGCGATCGCGGCCGCTGCGCACATGCCGCTCGAGCGGTTGCAACGCCTCGCCCCGGACCGCGCGGCGTTGATCGAGGCGGTCATCGCACCGCTGTTCGCCGAGCGCTGGCACCCGGAGTGGAGCGCTATT
>JACMMK010000076.1 GCA_014379045.1 Burkholderiales bacterium | reverse complement strand
GCTCGCGCTCGCCGCGGGCCCGGGCCCGGCGCTGGTGTTCGGTGGGCGCGAGCGTGCGAGCGTGCTCGATGCGGCCCTCATCAACGGGGTCAGTTCGCATGTGCTCGACTTCGACGATTGCAACAACACGATCGGCGGGCACCCGTCGGTGCCGATCCTGCCGGGGCTGATCGCACTCGCCGAGCGCGAGCGTGCGAGCGGACGCGACCTGCTCGTCGCCTACGTCGCGGGGTTCGAGACCGAGACGCGCATCGCACGCGCGGTGCACTTTCATCACTACGAAAAGGGCTGGCATCCGACGGCGACGCTGGGCGTCTTCGGTGCGGCGGCGGCCGCGGCACGCCTGCTCGCACTCGATGCCGAACGCACCGCGACCGCGCTCGCGATCGCCGCCTCGCTCGCCGCGGGCATCAAGGCGAACTTCGGCACGATGGTCAAGTCACTGCATGTGGGGCAGTGCGCGCGCAACGGCCTGTACGCCGCGCTGCTGGCGAGTCACGGGTACACCGCGAATGCCGGGGTATTCGAGCATCCGCAGGGCTTTTTCGAGGTCTTCAACGGGGCCGGTCACTACGACGCGGCGAAGGCGCTCGCCGACTGGGGCGAGCCGTTCGACATCGTGTCGCCCGGCATCGCAATCAAGCAGTATCCATGCTGCGGCAGCACGCACCCGGCGCTCGATGCGATGCTCGCGATCGTGCGCAGGCATCCGCTCGCGGGAGTCGACATTGCGCGCATCGAGGCGTGGATCCATCCGCGCCGGCTCGCCCACACCGATCGACCGCACCCTGCCAGCGCGCTCGACTGCAAGTTCAGCCTGCAGTACTGCCTGGTGCGCGCGCTGCTCGATCGCCAGGTGGTGCTCGAACAGTTCGACGGCGAGGGCTGGCGCGATGCGCGCGTCGGCCCGTTGCTGGAACGGGTGACCGTCGCGCCGTACGATGGCAGTCGCTTCGACCCGGCGAATCACTTCGGCGGCGAAGTGCGCGTGACGTTGCACGATGGGCGCGTGCTGCAGCAGAAGGTCGAACAGCCGCTCGGACGTACGTCGGCGAATCCGTTGCCCGAAGCGCTGTTGCACGCGAAGTTTGCCGCCTGCGCGCAGCGCGTGCTGCCGGCGCCTCGCACCGAGCAGGTGGTCGGGTCGATCGCACAGTTCGAAGCGCTGGCCGACGTCCGCGCCTTCACCACACTGCTTGAACCCTAGTCGACGCGCGTGCCCTGCTGGCGGTGGCGGATCGCGCAGTGGGCGGCGAGGGTAGAATTCGGCAACGTCGACAAGGGGGGCGCAACGGTGACCGCAGAACGCGACGAACGCTACGATGTGGTGGTGGTCGGCAAGGGCAATGCTGCACTGTGCGCGGCACTGTCCGCGCGCGACCAGGGCGCGAAAGTGATCGTGCTTGAGGCCGCACACGAGGACGAATCGGGCGGCAACAGCCGCTTCGCCGGCGGCGTGATGCGATTCGCGTACGAGTCGGTCGACGATCTGAAGCGGGTGACCGATCTGACCGACGACGAAGTCGCCAACAGCGATTTCGGCACCAATTCGAAGGAAGAGTTCTTCGACGATCTGTTCCGCCTGACCAGCTTTCGCACCGATCCCGAATTATCCGAGGCGCTGGTGACGCAGAGCCTCGACGTGATGGCCTGGCTGCGCAGCAAGGGCGCGCGCTTCGTGCCGAACTACGGGCGCCAGTCGGGCATGGTCGACGGCAAGCGTAAGTTCTTCGGCCGTCTGCCGATCGAAGTGTCGGGTGGCGGGGCAGGACTGGTCCGCTATCTCGATGCGGCGGTGGCCAAGGCAGAGATCACGGTCCTCTACGAAACGCGCGTCCTGTCGCTGATCTACGACGGCGTGCGCGTGAGCGGCGTGCGCGCGCGCAGGGGGGGCGAGGTGCTCGAGTTCAATGCGGGCTCGGTCGTGCTCGCCTGCGGCGGGTTCGAGGCGAACCCCGAATGGCGCACGCGCTATCTCGGTCCGGGGTGGGAGCTCGCGAAGGTGCGCGGGTCGCGCTTCAACGTCGGCGACGGATTGAAGATGGCGCTCGACATCGGCGCGGCGCCGTACGGCAACTGGTCCGGTTGCCATGCGACCGGCTGGGATCGCTATGCGCCCGAGTTCGGCGACGTCAGCGTCGGCGACCAGTTCCAGAAGCACAGTTACATCTTCGGGTTGCTGATCAACGCCCAGGGCAAGCGCTTCGTCGACGAAGGGCTCGACTTCCACTCGTTCACGTATGCGAAGTACGGGGGCGAGGTGCTGAAGCAGCCGGGCCAGTTCGCCTGGCAGGTGTTCGACGCGAAGGCGAAGCCGCTGCTGCGCTCGGAATATCGGATCAGGTTCGTGACCAAGGCCACGTCCGACACGCTCGAAGGGCTCGCGCCGCAACTAGAAGGGGTCGACCCGGAACAGTTCCTGAAGACCGTGCGCGCCTACAATGCGGCAGTGAACCCTGACGTACGCTTCGATCACACTGTCAAGGATGGCAAGGGCACGACCGGACTGGAGCCGCCCAAATCGAACTGGGCGCAGGCGCTCGATACGCCGCCGTTCGAAGCCTATGCGACCACCTGCGGCATCACCTTCACCTTCGGTGGCGTGCGCATCCAGCATGACTCGGGACAGGTGCTCGACTCGCACCTCGCGCCGATCCCCGGTCTGTACGCGTGCGGCGAGATGGTCGGCGGACTGTTCTACTTCAACTACCCGAGCGGCACCGGGTTAGTGTCGGGCGCGGTATTCGGGCGGATAGCCGGACGCAGCGCCGGCGCCGCAGCGGTCGGCAGCTGAACCGGTGGCACATGACGCCAGCGGGGACAATCGCTACACGCGCGGCATTGCCGGGTTCGTTTCGAAGCTGACCTATGCCGACATTCCGCCGGAGGTGATCGCGCGGATCAAGCTGCTGATGCTCGACGCGCTCGGCTGCGCCCTCTACGGCGCCGACCTCGAGTGGAGCCGGATGCTTCAGCGCACGCTGTCCGAGGTCGACACCACACGCACCTGTCCGGTCTGGGGCACCGATCTCAGGCTGAGTGCGCCGCACGCCGCACTCGTCAACGGCACCCAGGTGCAGGGGTTCGAACTCGACGACGTCCATCGCGCGGGGGTGCTGCATGTCGGCGCGGTCGTGCTGCCTGCGCTGATTGCTGTGGCGCAAATGCGTCCGGGGATGTCGGGTCAGGAATTCCTGGCCGCAGGCGTGGCCGGTTACGAGATCGGCCCGCGGGTCGGGCTGTGCATGGGGCCCGAGCACATCGCGCAGGGCTGGCACTCGGGGGCGACGCTCGGCGTCTTCTCCGCGGCAGCCGGCGCCGCACGCGGTCTGGGCCTGGATGCGTCGCAGACGGTGCACGCGCTCGGCATCGCAGGCACGCAGGCTGCCGGCCTGATGGCCGCGCAGTACGGTGCGATGGTCAAGCGCATGCACGCGGGCCGGTCGTCGCAGAGTGGACTGTACGGTGCGCTGTTCGCGCGCGCGGGCTTCACCGGTATCGTCAACGTGCTCGAGAGCGAATACGGCGGTTTCTGCACGACATTCTCGCGTTCGACCGACCGCTTCCGGCTCGACGAACTCACCGCAGGGCTAGGCTCGGTCTGGCAGACGATGGGCGTTGCCTTGAAGTTCTACGCCTGCGTCGGCAGCAATCACACGACGCTCGATGCGATCCGCGACATGCAGGCTGAGCGAGCCTTCGGTGCCGAGGACGTCGCGCGCATCGTCGTCCACGGATCGCGCGTGACGATGGATCACGTCGGCTGGAGGTACGTACCGCAGGGGCTCACCTCGGCGCAGCTCAATCTGCCGTACTGCGTGGCGACCTGGCTGCTCGACGGCGACTGCTTCGTCGACCAGTTCACCGAAGACAAGGTCGCCGATCCACAGCGCATGCGCGTGGCGGAGAAGGTCAGCGTGCGTCACGACGACGAGATCACCGCGAAGGGCGCGCAGTATCGCCACATGGTGCGCGTCGAGCTGTGGTTGACCGACGGCACCCGCCTCGAGCGCACCGTCGAATCGGCGCGCGGCAGCGAGCACCGCTTCGCCTCCGACGCCGATGTGATCGAGAAGTTCGAGAAGCTGGCGGAGAAGGCGCTGCCGAGGGCGCGGGTGACAGAGCTTCGGGACGCCGTGCTCGGGCTCGAGAGGCTGCCCGATGCGTCGGTGCTCAACTCGCTGTTGGCGCGATGAACGACACCGACGCGCAGCGGGTCGCCGGGCGCCTGAGGCGACTCAGGGCTCGCCGCTTCCGCTTCGTCGCACGATGACCGCGGCGCGCACGCTCGCCGCGTTCGCAGTCGGCCTCGACCATGCGACGCTGCCGGATGCGGTGATCGCACGCGCCCGCCACTGCGTGATCGACACCGTCGGCGCGAGC
>JACMMK010000075.1 GCA_014379045.1 Burkholderiales bacterium | reverse complement strand
GACGCGCTGTGCGATGCGGTTGCGCGCGCCCTGCTGCGCAGCGCAGCGCAGATCGGGCTTGCGCGCGGCGATCGCGTGGCGATCCTCGCCGCCAACTCGGCGCAGTTCCTGGCGGTCGCCTGCGGTGCGATGCGTGCCGGCTTCGTCTGCGTGCCGATCAACTTCAAGTTTCCGCAGGACACGATCGACTACATCGCGGCCGACAGCGGCGCGAAACTGGTGTTCTGCGACTCGGCCCGTCGCGCCCACGTGCCGGCCGGAATACCGTTGGTCGAGTTCGAGGCGGGCGGGCCTGACGGGTTCGACGCGTTCGTCGACATCGGCGGGACCGGCACCCCGCGTGATGCGGGCGCGTTCATTCCGGTCGAACCGACCGTCGTCGATGGCGTGCGCGAACCGGCGATCTTCCTGTACACCTCGGGCTCGACCGGTCGGCCGAAGGGCGTCGTGCTGTCGCATGCGAGCCACCTGTGGGTCACCGCGCAGCGCACCGCCGGACAGGATTTCTCGACGCATCGCATGCTCGTCGCCGCACCCCTGTATCACATGAACGGTCTGGCGATGGCGCAACTGTCGATGCGCGCCGGGGCAACGCTGGTGCTGCTGCCGCAGTTCAACGCGCGCGACTACATCGCCGCCATCGAGAACTGGCGCTGCACCTGGTTGACCGCCGTACCACCGATGTTGGCGATGATGCTGCAGGAGCAGACCGCAATGGCGGCGGCCGACCTGTCGTCGGTGCGGTTCATCCGCATGGGCTCGGCCCCGGTCAGCGAGAGCCTGCTCGCGCGCATCCATGCCGCGATCCCGCACGCGACGGTGGCCAACGGCTACGGCACGACCGAGGCGGCGATGGTCGTGTTCGGCGCGCATCCGGACGGTCTGCCACAGCCCGGGATGTCGGTCGGCTATCCGCATCCGGCGATCGCGTTGCGCCTGGTCGACGGCACCGATCGCAGCGCACTCGAGGGCGTGCTCGAGATGAAGAGTCCGGCGCTGATGAACGGCTATCACAACCAGCCCGAGGCGACCCGCAAGGTGCTCACCGACGACGGCTTCTACATCACCGGGGACATCTTCCGGCGCGATGCCGACGGCTTCCACTACTTCGTCGGACGCGCCGACGACATGTTCGTCAGCGGCGGGGAGAACATCTATCCGGGACAGGTCGAGAAGCTGCTCGAACGGCATCCGGCGGTCGAGCAGGCGTGCTGCGTGCCGGTCCCCGACGAGATCAAGGGCATGAAGCCGGTCGCCTTCGTGATCGCCCGAGCCGGCGTAGCGGTCGATGAAGACGCGCTTAAACGCTACGCGCTCGAGCATGCGCCGGCATACATGCATCCGCGACGGGTATGGTTCGTCGATGCTTTTCCCCTCGCAGGCACCAACAAGATCGATCGCAAGATCGTGTCCGCGCAAGCGCTCGAACTCCTTCGGGCGCCCTGATCGCAGAGATCGCAGCGCGGATTGAACGTCATCCCGTCAAAGAGGTCGCCATGGCATTCACTGTGAACAAGGTCGCGCTGACGCTCGGATATGTCTGTGCGACCGGACTGGTCGCGCCGCGCGATGCGCCGGCGCAGGCCTTCCCGAGCAAGCCGGTGCGCATCATCGTCGGCTTCGCGCCGGGCGGTACCACCGACATCTGCGGGCGCGTGATGGCGCAGCGTTTCACCGAGCAGGTCGGGCAGGCGGTGCTGGTCGAAAATCGCCCGGGCGCGGGCGGCAACATCGGCGCCGAGTTCGTTGCGAAAGCGGCGCCGGATGGCTACACGCTGATGCTGACCTCGATCGCCAACCAGGCGATCGGTCCCAGCCTGTACACGAAGTTGCCGTTCGACGCGGTCAAGGACTTCACGCCGATCACCCAGGTCATCTCGATCCCGAACGTGTTCGTCGTGCATCCGTCGCTGCCGGCGAAGACGGTCAAGGAGTTCATCGCGCTCGCGAAGAAGCGCCCGGGCGTGATCTCGTTCGCCTCGGCCGGCACCGGCACCTCGGTGCACCTGTCGGGCGAGATGTTCAAGGTGATGGCGGGCGTCGACCTCGTCCACGTCCCGTACAAGGGCAGCGCGCCGGCGATGCAGGACCTGATCGGCGGTCATACCCAACTGGTGTTCGACAATCTTCCGTTCGTGCTGCCGTTCATCAAGTCCGGCAAGGTGCGTCCGCTCGCGGTGACGACGACCCAGCGCAATCCGCAGCTGCCCGACGTGCCGACGATGATCGAGGCGGGCGTGCCGGGCTACGAGGTCAACTCGTGGTTCGGCCTGGTCGCCCCGGCCAATCTGCCGCAGCCGCTGCTCGAGCGCTGGTACGCCGAATCGGTGAAGGCGCTGGCGCATCCGGACACCCGCCAACGCTTCGGCGAACTGGGTGCCACCATCATCGGACAGTCGCCGGCCGAGTTCGGCGCGTTCATCCGCACCGAGATCGCCAAGTGGGCGAAGATCGTCAAGGCATCGGGCGCCAGGGTGGATTGAGCGTTTGGAACCACGGTGTTCACGAATGACGTCGCGCGACGTGCCGATATGGCTATAATTCGCGTCCTTTCGCCACGCTGGCGGAAGCGCAGGTGAACACTGGCCAGGTAGCTCAGTCGGTAGAGCAGCGGATTGAAAATCCGCGTGTCGGCAGTTCGATTCTGCCCCTGGCCACCAGGTCACTCGTTTGGACGTGGCCCGAGCGCCCGGCAGATTCATGATCCATCACGATACCTGGTGAATTCGCGTCAGGTCAGCTCCACTCGTGCGCCGCGCTTGAATTCGTTACCCTACGCGCTCCCCTGAATCAGGAGCTCCCGGATGCTCGATGTACTCGTCATCGGCGGCGGCAACGCCGCCCTGTGCGCCGCACTGATGGCGCGCGAAGCCGGCGCCAGCGTGATGCTGCTCGAAGCCTCGCCGAAGGCGTGGCGCGGCGGCAATTCGGTGCACACGCGCAACCTCCGCTGCATGCACGATGAACCGCAGGACGTGCTGACCGAGGCGTATCCGGAAGAAGAGTACTGGCAGGACCTGCTCAAGGTCACCGGCGGCATCACCGACGAGGGTCTCGCGCGCCACGCGATCCGTGAATCGTCGACGTGTCGGGGCTGGATGATCAAGCACGGCGTGCGCTTCCAGAATTCGCTGTCGGGCACGCTGCACCTGTCGCGCACCAATGCGTTCTTCCTGGGGGGCGGCAAGGCGCTGGTCAACGCGTACTTTCGCAGTGCCGAGAACCTCGGCGTCGACATCCGCTACGACACCAAGGTCGATCGGCTGGAACTGGTCCATGGCGAGTTCCGCGCGGCGTATGTCGGCAATCAGCGCATCGAGGCGAAGGCGTGCGTCGTCGCAAGCGGCGGCTTCGAATCGAACCGCGAATGGCTGCGCGAGGCGTGGGGGCAGCACAACGGCGAGTGGGTCGCCGACAACTTCCTGATCCGCGGCACGCGCTTCAACATGGGCGTGCTGCTGAAGGACATGCTCGCATCCGGCGCCGACCGGATCGGCGACCCGGCGCAGTGTCATGCGGTCGCGATCGACGCGCGCGCGCCGTTGTACGACGGCGGCATCTGCACCCGGGTCGACTGCGTCTCGCTCGGCATCGTCGTCAACAAGAACGCCGAGCGCTTCTACGACGAGGGCGAGGATTTCTGGCCGAAGCGCTACGCGATCTGGGGACGGCTGGTCGCGTTCCAGCCCGGGCAGACCGGGTATTCGATCATCGACGCGAAGGCCGTCGGGCGCTTCATGCCGCCGGTGTTCCCCGGCGAAAAAGCCGACTCGCTGCCGCAACTCGCGCGCCAGGTCGGGCTCGATGTCGACGCGTTCATGCGCACGGTCGACGCCTACAACGCGGCCTGCCGGGTCGGCACCTTCGACCATTCGGTTCTCGACGATTGCCATACCGAAGGCTTGACGCCGGCGAAGACGCACTGGGCGCGTCCGCTCGACACCGCGCCGTACTATGCCTACGCCTTGAAGCCGGGCATCACGTTCACCTACCTCGGCGTGAAGATCGACGAGCGCGCCGCGGTGCACTTCGGCGGTCAGCCGAGTCGCAACCTGTTCGCCGCCGGTGAAGTCAGTGCCGGAAACGTGCTCGGCAAGGGCTATCTGGCGGGCATCGGCGTGACGATCGGCACCGCGTTCGGGCGCATCGCCGGCACCCAGGCCGCGCGCGCAGCACTCGACACCCGCGTGCCGCAGCCAGTCGAAGGAGTGTTGCGTGCCGCCGCCTGAAGCCGCCTCCACCAGTTTCGACGCGTTGGCCCGCGAAGCGGCCGCGCTTGCGGCCGGCGGCTCGCCCACGTCTTCGCCATCGGCGCGCGCAGGCGAACTGACCGCGAACGAAGCCGAAGTCGCGCGGGTGATGCAGATCTGCAATGCCTGTCGCTATTGCGAAGGTTCCTGCGCCGTGTTTCCTGCGATGACGCGGCGCCTTGAATTCGGCAAGGCCGACATCCATTACCTTGCCAACCTCTGTCACAACTGCGGTGCCTGCCTGCATGCATGCCAGTACGCGCCGCCGCACGAGTTCGGCGTCAACGTCCCCAAGGCGATGGCCGTGGTGCGGGTGCAGACCTACGCCGATTACGCGTTCCCGCGCGCGTTCGGCGCGCTGTATCAGCGCAATGGCTTGACCGTAGCGCTTGCATCGGCGGCCGGGCTCGCGCTGTTCCTCGTGCTGGCACTCGCGCTTCGCGGCACCCTCTGGCACGAACCGCTCGCCGGCGACTTCTACGCGGTGTTTCCGCACAACCTGCTGGTAACGATGTTCGGTTCGGTGTTCGGGCTCGCGATGCTGGCGCTCGCGATCGGCGTCACCCGGTTCTGGCGCAACGTGTCCCCCGGCGAAGTGCCGCCCGGCGGCAATGCGCCCGCGCTCGCCGAGGCCGCCCACAACGTGCTCAAGCTCAAGTATCTCGACGGCGGTCACGGCGAGGGCTGTCACAACGAAGACGACCGGTTCACCCAGTCCAGACGCCGTTATCACCATTTCACGTTCTACGGCTTCATGCTCAGTCTGGCCTCGACCACCACCGCCACGATCTACCACTATGCGTTCGGTTGGGAAGCGCCGTATCCGGTCACGAGCCTGCCGGTCGTGCTCGGCACGCTCGGCGGCATCGGGCTGCTGATCGGGCCGGCAGGCCTGTGGCATCTCAATCGAACCCGTCATCCGCTGCACGGTGACGACGCCCAGAAATCGATGGATCTCGGCTTCATCGCACTGTTGTTCTTCGTGAGCCTGACCGGTCTGCTGCTCCTCGTGTTCCGCGACACCGGGGCGATGGCGCTGTTGCTGGCGGTGCACCTCGGTGTGGTGATGGCGCTGTTCCTCACCCTGCCTTACGGGAAGTTCGCGCACGGCATCTTCCGCAGCGCTGCGTTGATCAAGTGGGCGATCGAGCGCCGCCTGCCCAGCCGCCTGCAACTCGGCTCCGACTAGAGCGCCACTGGCGACGCGGATGGTCGCAACGCTCCCCGCGGCGCTCGTCAGCGCCGACACCCCGGTCATCACCGCGATGCGCGTGGTGCCGGTTGCCGGGCGCGACAGCATGCTGCTCAACCTGAGCGGTGCGCATGCGCCGTTCTTCGTGCGCAATCTGGTCGTGCTTACCGACAGTGCGGGATGCACCGGGGTCGGTGAAGTGCCGGGGGGCGAGGCGATCCGGTCGACGCTCGAGCGTGCGCTGCCGCTCGTGGTCGGGCAGCCGGTCGGTGCCCGCCACACGGTGCTGCGCGCACTCGAGCGGCACTTCGG
>JACMMK010000074.1 GCA_014379045.1 Burkholderiales bacterium | reverse complement strand
GCGCGACGCGCTCGCCCAGACGCGCGTGCCGCTACCCACCTCCGTCGCGAGCGCGCTCGCCCGCGCGGGCATCCCGGAAGCCGCGACAGGCGTCGTGGTGCAGAGCCTCGACGCGCGCGAGCCCACGGTCGCGCTCAACGCCGATACCGTGATGAACCCCGCCTCGACGATCAAGCTGCTCACCACGTACGCCGCGCTCGAACTGCTCGGACCTGCATTCACCTGGCGCACCGAGATTCTCACCGCGGCCGAGCAGCGCGGCGAGGTACTGGACGGCGATCTGCTCATTCGCGGCGCCGGCGACCCGCGTCTGACCCAGGAGGCCTTCTGGCTGCTCCTGCGCACGCTGCGCGCCCGTGGCATCCGCGAGATCCGCGGCGATGTGGTGCTCGATCGCAGCGCGTTCGCGATCGAGACGCGCGAGGCTTCGGTGTTCGACAACGAGCCGGCACGCCCCTACAACACGCCGCCCGACGCGCTGCTGATCAACTTCCGGGCGGTGATGGTGAGGCTGCTGCCGGACCCCCAACGCGCGTCGGTCACGGTGTCGCTCGACCCGCCGCTGCCGCAGGTGAGTCTGGTCGGTACGGTGAAGGCCGACGCGGGCATCGACTGCGGCAGTCCGTTCGCGAAGCTCGCTCTGGATGTGCAAGGCAACAGCGGTTCGGCTCGCGTAAGCGTGAGCGGCGCCTACCCGAGTGCCTGCGGTGAACGTGTGTGGCCGATCAGTGTGCTCTCGCATCGCGAGTACGTTTTCGGCTTGTTCCAGCAGTTGTGGCGCGACATGGGCGGTACGCTGACCGGACAGCTTCGCGATGGGGTGACGCCGACGCAGGCGCGCGTGCTGGCCACGCATACCTCGCCCGCCTTGTCCGAGATCGTGCGCGACATCAACAAGTGGAGCAACAACGTGATGGCGCAACAGGTGTATCTCGCCCTGGGCGCCCAGACCGTGGGCGCACCCGCGACCTGGGCCAAGTCGGCGCGCGCCGTCGGCGACTGGGCGAGGTCGAAACAGCTCGCGCTGCCGGAGCTTGCGCTGGAGAACGGCTCCGGGCTGTCGCGCGTCGAGCGCATCACCCCGCGCGGTCTCGCCGATCTCCTGATGACCGCCTTCCGCAGCCCGGTGATGCCCGAACTGATGGCCTCGCTGCCGCTCGTCGCGACCGACGGCACGATGCGCAAGCGACTGGCCAACTCGGGCGTGGCGGGCCAGGCACACATCAAGACCGGATCGCTGAACGATGTACGTGCGATTGCCGGCTACGTGCTCGACGCGCGGGGACGGCGCAGCGTGGTGGTGATGATCGTCAACCATCCGAAAGCGCTGGGCGCGCAACCGGCGTTCGACGCGATGCTGAACTGGATGCATCAACGGCCTTGAGCCGGCGCGCGCACCACCGCTGCGCCGGTGTCCGCGAAGACGAGCGCTTAGCGCGTAACCGTGTTCCTGGTCGTCCACGAAGATGCCCACCGCGGCTCGCGCGCCAATGCCAGGCCATCCGCACCTAACGACCATGGTTCAATCCGCCGCGTAGACCTTCAGGTAACTCGAGCGCCCGCCATCGGCCGCGATCGTCGTGCCGGTCAGCATCCGCGATTCGTCCGAGGCGAGGAACAGCGCGATCGCCGCGATGTCCTCGGGCTCGCCCTTGGAAAACGGATAGAGCTTGTGGAACGTCGCGCGTTCACGTGCTGCCGGCGACTCGGCACCGACCTGACCTTCGTAACGACCGATCGCACGCTCGGTGCGTACCGACCCGGGCGCGATCGCGTTCGCGCGGATCCCGAACGCCGCGTACTGCGCCGCCAGGGTCTTCGTGAACGAGATGATCCCGCCCTTGGTCGCCGCGTAGGCGGGCTTGACCGACCCGACCAGCCCGAGGTGCGAGGTGACGTTGATGATCGAACCGCTGCGCTGCTGCATCAGATGCGGCAGACCGTGACGACACATCAGGAACGGGTGCAGCAGGTTGAGCGCGATCGTGCGGTGCCAGACGTCGAGATCCATATCGTGTACCGGCCGATCATCCTGCGACGAGCCACCCGCGCAGTTGAACAACACATCGAGCCGCCCGAAGCGGGCAACGGTCTGTGCGATCGCCTCGCGCACGCTGTCGTCCTGCGTCACGTCGGTGTGGACGAACAGTGCACGGCCCCCTTCGGCGTCGATCTGCCGCGCCGCGGCTGCACCCACCTCACGATCGATGTCGAACAACGCGACCGCGGCACCTTCGCGTGCGCAGGCACGTGCGGTGGCCTTCGCGATGCCGGCACCGCCACCGGTCAGGCATATCACCTTGCCTTCGAGTCTCGACACTGCGCGTCCTCCTCCAGCCTGGCGCATCGTCACGGCGCCTTCGTGTGCACTGTAATCAATAGCGCCCGGTCGCTCAACACCCAATGCGTTATGCCGCTATTGCGGTTGAACATACTGAAAACGCCGCCCGTGCGCTTGCGTGCACCGCGACCGACCGCGCGCGCGTGCTACCGAAGGCGGCACAGCTTGATGATCGCAGTGACATCGTCCACCGCCTCCAGATGCCAGAGCGTGTCGAGCAGGCGCTCGACCCGGGTGCGCGCGAGCACAGTGCCTGCCAGCGCACGGAACTTGCCGTCGAGCTGTGCATCGGTCATCGGATTTCCGAGGCTGCCCGAAGCCGCGACGACGCGCGTGGTCAGCGCCCGACCGTCGCTCAGCGTCAACGTCACCTCGCACTGATCCTGCGCGACCGCCGGATCGGCGTCGACCGCGATGCGCCCGCGCAGTGAGGCGATGGCCGGATCGTCGACGCGCTCATCGGTGAACTGTCTGGGCGTGCACTCGCCGTCGACCAGCGCCGCCGCCATCGCATGCTGGAACGAAAGGCGCCCTTCCAATCCGGAGCGCGGTGCAGGCCGGCTCTCGAGCCTGATCGTGAGCGGGTTGACCCGGCCCCCGATCCGCGTCACCCGCTCGAGCGCGAAGCCTGGCGCGTTGCGCAACGCAAGCATCGCGTCGACCAGCGGATGGCTGAGTATCGCCGAGGCGTAGGGCTTCGGCGCATTGTTCAGAACCTGCCACTGCGTGCCGAGACCGTCCGTGATGCAACGGACATCGTCGGTCGCGGGCGCGAATGCCTGGACGAAGCCATGCACGCCTTCGATGATCGATTCGGTACAGGTGAAGCCGCGCTGTGCGAGCAACGCCGCGAGCACCCCCGATTGCGCAGCGCGCGCGGGATGGAACGCCTTCGTCATCGTGCCGAAGGTTTCGCGCAGCCCGGAGGCCTGCGTGCCCGCGAGACCCAGTGTGCGCGCCATGGTGCCCGCGTCCAGACCGAGCAGCCGGCCCGCCGAGGCCGCGCCGCCGAAGACGCCCGCAGTACCGGTCATGTGCCAGATCGCCGCATGGCGCATCTGCTCGACCGCCAAGGCAACCCGGCAGCACGCTTCGAGGCCGAGCACGGCTGCGACGAGGAAATCGCGTCCGTTCGCGTGCGCGCTTCAGCGACTGCGAGTGCCGCCGGAATCGTCGGCGCGGACGGATGCAGGACGGTCGGAAAGAACGTGTCGTCGTAGTCGTCCAGATGCCCGAGCAGCGCGTTCGCCATCGCGGCGTGCTGCAGACTCGTGCGCAGGCCGGTGCCGAGCACCGAGGCGCGTCGGCGACCGCCCTCGTCGCCCAGCACCGCGCACATCATCCCGAATGCGGGATCCTGCGTCGCATGCAGGCTCACCCCGAGCAGGTTGATGATGCAACGCTTGCCTTGATGCAGCACCGCCGCCGGAATCTGCGCGGCCTTCGTGTCGACGACGAACTGCGCGAGACGCAGGGTCGTGGTGCTCGTCGCGTCGGTCATCGCCGGCCCTCCCGTTCGCGTCAGTCAGTCTGCGCGCCCGCCGCCTTGATGACCGGGCCCCACTTGGCGATCTCCGCCTGGACGAATGCGCTGGCCTGCTCGGGTGAGGTGCCGACCGGATCGAGTCCCAGCGAAGCGAGCGTCTCCTTGAACGTCGCCGATTGCAGCGCCTTGACCGACTCCGCATGCAGCCGGGAAAGCACCTCGCGAGGAATCCCGGCCGGGGCCATCAACAGGTAGAACCCGGTGACGACGAAGCCCGGTACGCCCGACTCTGCCACGGTCGGGACCTCCGGCGAGACGGCGGATCGCTTGTCTCCGGTGGCCGCGATCACGCGCAGCTTGCCCGCCTTCACGTACGGGATCGCCGAGGCGATGTTGCTGAACATGAAGTCGATCTGGCCGCCGATCAGCGCCGCGCCGGCGGGGCCCGCACCCTTGTACGGCACGTGCACGAGCCGGGTTCCGGTCATGTGCTGGAACAGCACGCCCGCCAGATGGTTCGCGCTGCCGTTGCCCGACGAGCCGAAGGTCACCTGACCGGGTCGCGCCTTCGCCAGTGCGATGAATTCCCGGGTCGTCTTCACCGGCACCGACGGATGCGTCGACAGGTAATACTGGCCCGAGGTCAGCTGCGTGATGACGGTGAAATCCTTGATCGGGTCGTAGGGCAGCTTCCTCAGCCCAGGATTGATCACGAATTCCGGCGCCACCGTCATCAACGTGTAGCCGTCGGGTGCGGCGCGGGCGACCAGTTCGGTGCCGATCACCGTACCGGCGCCAGGACGGTTGTCGACGAAGATGCTCACGCCCATCTGATCGCCGAGCCGTTGCGCGATCAGTCGCCCCATCGCGTCGGTGCCCCCGCCGGCCGAGATCGGCACGATCATGCGAATCGGCTTCGCGGGGTAGGCCTGCGCCCACGCCAGCGACGAGCCGATTGCCAACGCGAGTGCTGCAACTGCGGCGGCCATCAGGGCTGGCACGCGTGTCTTCATCGTCTTCCTCCGCATCGATGCCGTCGGGGTGCGCACGCGGCGCCCCGATCTGTTCTCAGGTGTCTGCGACCTTGATGTAGGACGAGCGGCCGCCGTCGGCCGCGATCGTCGTGCCGGTGACCATCCGCGATTCGTCGGAACCCAGAAACACCGCCAACGCGGCAATGTGCTCGGGCTCGCCGACCGAGAACGGATACAGGCTCTGCATCGTCAGCCGCGCACGCGCAGCCGGCTTGGGATGCTCGGCGAGCAACCATTCCGTGTTCTCCCAACGCTTGATCGAGCGTTCGGTGCGCACGATCGCCGGTGCGATCGCGTTGGCACGAATCCCGTAACCCGCGTACTGCGCGGCGAGTGTCTGAGTGAACGACACGATGCCGCCTTTGGCCGCGGCATACGCCGGCTTCTCGGATCCCTTCAACCCCAGGTGCGATGAGAAGTTGATGATCGAGCCACCGTTCGCCGCGATCAGATGCGGGATCGCATGGCGACAGCACAGGAACGGATGCAGCAGATTGAGCGCGATGGTCCGGTGCCAGATGTCCAGATCCATCTCGTGCACCGGGCGATCTTCCTGCAGCGACCCGCCAGCGCAGTTCATGATCACGTCGAGGCGGCCGTAGGCGTCGACGGTCTTCTCGACCGCGTCGCGCACCGAGGCGTCCTGCGTGACGTCGGTCTCGATGAAGAGGGCGTCTCCCCCGTCGGCCCGGATCTGCTGTTCAGCGGCGCGGCCCGCGTCGACGTCGATCTCGAACAGCGCGACCTTCGCCCCCTCGCGCGCGAACGCCCGTGCCGTGGCCCTCGCGATGCCGGCCCCCCCGCCGGTGAGGAACGCCACTTTTCCGTTCATCCTGCCCATCGCTCTGTCCTCGGGTTCAAGGTTGCATCGGCGCCCGGTCCGGCTCCCCTCAGAGCGCGCCCGCCAGCAACTGCATCAAGCGTTGCGGGCCAGGGGTCCGAGCGAACGCCGTTACCTCGGCCAGCAAGGTATCGACCTGCGCAGCCGACCACCGCTTCGACATTTCCTGACTGAACCGGGCCACATGATCGCTCATCTCGAACGGATGCGACGCGCTCCCCTTCGGCGCATCGATGAAGCACTCGACCGTGCGTCCGGAATGCAGCGTCAACGTGACCTTGGCGCCGACGGACTGTTCCGTGCTGACCCGTTCCGCGTCGGCATCGAGCGCGCATTCGACGCGCCGCGACAGTCCCATCACCTGTGGGTCGGCCAGCGCCGTTTCGAAATCGTCGACATTCAACGTGAAGCCCGGCGGGATATCCCTCCCCTGTGCCAGCACCATCGCCATGCAGAACGGCAGGCTCATCTGTGCGGCCTGGATGTCCTTCGGTTCATTGACCGTGAGTCGACCCAGGATGACCTTGGGAATCCCGACGCGAATCGCTCGCACGTCGCCATGCACCAGATCGTGATCACGGCACAACTTCGCAGTGGCCTCGATCGCGGCGAGCACGCGCGCGCTGCTCGCGTGCGGCTTGATCGCCGTCTCGAGCAGCCGCCACGTCGTGCCCAAGCCCTCCAGACCTTTCTCGAAATCGTGGCCGTCGGCATACGCGCGCGCGAATCCGTCCTGGCCTTCGAGGATATCGGTCGGCCCGGAGAAGCCGGCCTCGACCAGCAACGCCGCATGGACACCTTCGCCGGCGGCATGCGCCGCATGGATGCGCTTGACGGTCGATCCGGAATGGTAGAACTGGGTGAGCCCGCCACTGAACGAGGCGACGAGTCCGAGCGTTTCGGCGATGCGCGTCGTGCGGGCGGGCCCCTCGAACATCAGACACGCCGCCGCCATCGCCGCACCGAAACCACCGCAGGTCGAGGTGCTCTGGAAACCGCGCCGGAAGTGCGAGGGCTGCAGCGACAGGCCGATCCGGATCATCGTTTCATAACCGGCCGCGATCGCGCTCAACATCGCTGCGCCGGACGCACCCCGTGCCTCGCCGATCGCGAGCGCAGCGGAGATGACGATGCAGCCCGGATGCAGCATCGAACCGACATGGACGTCATCGGCGTCGATGCTGCCCGCGTAGGTGGCGTTGACGAAGGTCGCGCGTTCGGGATCGATACGGTCAGTCGAGAACAGGAGCGTCGATCGCCCGATGCCGCCCGACTCGTGCGCGAGGCGCGTGGCCCAGGCACTCCAGGGCATACGCTGTCCGAGCGATGCGACGCGCAGATAGTCGAGCAGAAAGATCGTCAGGTGCTGCTCGACCGTGCCCGGTAAAGCCTCATAGGTGAGGGCGGCACCGAATTGCGCGAAGGCCCGGGTCGGTGCGCGTGCGAACGCGTCCCCTGTCATGATCAATCACCCTTGATGTTGGCGCTACCGATCACCTTCGCCCATTGGTCGTAGTCGGTCTTGTGATACGCCGCCAGCGCAGCCGGCGTGCCGCCCGAGGGCACCGCGCCTTCGAACGCGAGCGCCTTGCGGATCTCATCCGAGCTCAGGACCTTGTTGGCCGCCGTGTTGAGGACGCTGACGATCGCGGCCGGCAGGCCGGACGGACCGTACAGGCCCCACCACTGCGTCGACTCGAAGCCGGGCAGGGCAGCTTCCGCGATGGTCGGCAGCTCCGGCGAAATCGCCATGCGTTTCGAACCGGTGACCGCGAGCGCCTTCAATCGGCCACTGCGGATCTGCGCCGACACACTCGGATACGCTGCGAACAGCACCGACACGTTGCCGGCCACGGTGTCGACGGTCGCCGGGGCGGCACCCTTGTACGGGACGTGCAACATCTTGACCCCTGCGCGCTGCGAGAACAGCTCGCCAGTCAGATGACTCAGCGTGCCGACGCCGTTCGAGGCGTAGGCCAGCGCGCCGGGCTTCGCCCTGGCCAGGGCGACCAGTTCCTTCACCGTCTTCACCGGCACTGACGGATGCACCGTCAACACGTTCGGCGCGTGCCCGATCTGCACGATCGGGGTGAAGCTCTTCAGCGTGTCGTACGGCGCCTTCGCGCCCAGATGCGGGTTGATCGACAACACGCTCGACGACGCGAACAACAGGTGATAGCCGTCGGCCGGGGAACGCGCGATGTTGTCTGCCCCGATGATTCCCCCCGCGCCGCCGCGATTGTCGACGACGATCTGCTGCCCCAGCGCCTCGGTGAGGCGCGTGGTGAAATGCCGCGCGACGATGTCGGCGGCGCCGCCGGGCGGAAACGGCACGACGAGGCGCAGCGGCTTGTCGGGGTAGCTCTGAGCGTGAGCGGTGGTTTGGAGGGTGACCCCCAGCAGCAGCGCGGACGCTAACAGGTGTGTGGCTCGCATCGAATCTGTCTCCTCGTGGCGATTGCGCAGCTCGAACCAAGGCTGCCATCGTAATCGCGCTGGCGTTTCGCGGCTCGACGTTTCGGACATCCGTGCGTGAAGCGGCGCGATTGCGCCGCTTCCGCCGCCGGCATGATGCATTTCATGCCCGTTCGCCCGGCCGCTCCCTTCCAATGGTGCGCCCGAAGTACGTCACGCCCGCGCGCCTGTCGGTGCTGCCCGCCATCGAGCCGTCAATGTCGCCAGGTACGAAGCAGAACGCTCCATCGGTTGACCTTGTTGCTCCAGCCAACGAGACAAGGCGGGCAGGTTACGACTTGGCACCCGGGGAAATCGGTGATGCTCCCCATGATAGTTGTAGTTCATGTAGTGGAGAAACTGCCGTTCGACGGGGTTGCTCGTGTGGCTGCGCAAGCGCCTGCCCGGAGCCTCGCCTGGCATCGGCACGTGCTCGCAGAACCCGCGTATCTGCGACATGAACAGGCCGACCGTCGCCGCCGCCGTCGGGAAGATCAGCGCGAGCCATGGGGTTTGCCCACCGGCGGTGGCGAGCAGGGCGAACCCAGCCTGAACCGTGACCAGACCCGAGACCTCGCCCAATGCCACCCAGGGCGCGCGCTTCATCCGCATTCTCTGGCGCACGAGCGTCGCCATGTGGCGAACGTTCCAGCCGATGAGGGGGCGCAGCAGATGCCAGGCGAGTTGCGCACGGGTTGCACCGTGCAGCACGGCGTAATCGAGCCGCTGAGGGTCCCCCTCGGCGCCTACTCGAGCATGATGTTGTCGGTGCAGTGCGTCGAACGCGACGAAATCGACCGCAGTCCACCAGCCCCCGACACGACCGATCAGGCCATTCAGCCACGGCGTGCGGAACAAGTGTCCGTGCACCGCCTCGTGGACCAACAGCGTGGTCTTCGATATGGCGATTCCAAGGGGAGCGATGGCGGCGAGCGCAAGCCATGGCGATATGGACGCCAACAGCGGCAGCGAGGTGATCAGTACGAGCGGAACGCCGAGCAGCCGCACGCACGCGCGCGCGCCCCAGACGTCGGACTTCTCGAAAAACGCCTTGGGAATGGCAAGTCTTGGCGGCACGGGGTTCGGGGTCAACGTTGTATTCGCAAGCGGGAAAGCGACGCGAAGCCTTGCCGTGATGAACACGTCTGCGGCGAATTTCTGGTCGGCACTCGTCTATCGGCTTGATTCCCGTGGCCTTGACCACTGCCTTCTACCGTCCCGTTTCGCAGCGATGCTTCCCGCGAGTTCCTGAGGCGGCTTGCCGACTGTCTCGTATCGCCGGCGCGACAACCCAAGGACCGTCTTGGGCCTCGACGCCCGCGACCCTTAAGGCGATGTACGAGTTCGTCAGTACGCCACCGCAAACGCCTCGCCCCGCGGATCGGCGCCACCCTGCAGCACCCCGGTCGCCGGGTCGCGCAGCAACGCACCGTTCAGGCACGCGCCCTCCCACCAATCCGGATGGGCGTTCACCGTGTGCCCGCGCTGCCGCAGCGCGTCCATGACTTCGGCGGGTACCCGCCCCTCGATAGCGATCAGCCCGGGGCTGTATGCCGACGGCGTCTGCGAGTTCGGGAAGCTGTAGGTGTAGAAGCGCGGCGCCTCGACCGCCTCCTGGGGATCGAGGCCGAACTGCACGATATTGAGGAACACCTGCAGCATGCTCTGCGGTATATGGTCGCCGCCGTACCCGCCGAGCGCCATCACCGGCTCGCCGTCCTTCAGCACCAGCGCGGGACACGGCGTCAACCGCGGTCGCTTTCCAGGCGCGATCGCAGCCGCGTGCCCGCGCTCGGTCTTCGCCTGGAAGCCGCGCCATGACAGCGCGAGCCCGGTTCCCGGAATGATCGGGCCGGACTTCGCGCCTTCGCTCGGAATGCACGACACCACGTTGCCGTCGCGGTCGATCACGCCGAAGTACGACGTGCCCGAGGTCTGCTCACCGCGCGTGCCCGCTGCGACCCGTGCCTCGGCCGGTGATTGCGGCGCGCCGTCGACGGTCGCACGGCGGC
>JACMMK010000073.1 GCA_014379045.1 Burkholderiales bacterium | reverse complement strand
GGCCGGCGCCAGCAGGCCGTCGGCGCGTGTCGCACGCAGGCCGGTACCGAACACCCAGTTGCCTGCGCGCACGAACGGAACATGCACGATATCGCCGTTGCCGACCCGGCAGGTGCCAAAGCGCTCGACCGTCATTATCGGGTGGTCCGCGGCCGAGGCGCGTCAGTCGATGCGGGCACCGGTTTCCTTGATGATCCTTGCCCACAGGTCCCGCTCGCCGCGGAAGAAGGTGCCGAACTCGGCCGGTGTCGAACCGATCTGTTCGATCGCGGCGTTGTTCATGTACGTCTTCACCCCGGGGGCCCGCAGCGCCATGACCGACTCGCGGTTGACCCGGTCGACGATCGCCGGCGAGGTGCCCTTAGGTGCCAGCAGGCCCATCCAGATGTACGCCTCGTAGCCCTTGAAGCCTGATTCGGCGAGTGTCGGCACGTCGGGCAGCAGCGGCGAGCGTGTGGCGCCGGTTACGGCCAGCGGGCGCAGGCGGCCATCCTTGATCGGTCCCATCATCGCCGCGAGGCCGGGCAACGCGACCTTGATCTGACCACCGAGCAGGTCGGCCAGCACCTGCGCGCTGCCCTTGTACGGCACGTGTGCCATCTTGAGTCCCGCGGTCGACGTGAACATTGCGGTGAACAGGTGCTGCGCGCTGCCATTGCCCGACGAGCCGTAATCGACCTTGCCCGGTTGTTCCTTCACATAGGCGATGAACTCCTTCACGTTCTTCGCGGGGAACGACGGGTGCACGAGCAGCACCGCAGACTCCCGGCCGAGCAGCGAGATCGGCACGAAGTCGTCGATCGGATTGAAGCTCAGCGTCGAGTAGAGCGAGGCACTGATCGCATTCGGATTGGATGCGAGCAGCAGCGTGTAACCGTCTGGCGCCGCCTTCGCGACCACTTCACTGCCGATCATCGCGCCCTGGCCCGGACGGTTCTCGACCAGCATCTGCTGCCCCATCTGCTTCGACATCTCCTGCGCGATCACGCGCATCGGCGCGTCGGACGAGCCGCCTGCGGCATACGGTACGACGATACGCACGGGGCGCGACGGGTAGTCTTGAGCATGCGCGAGCGTGATGCCGGCGCAGCCCAGCAAAGCGCCCAGGGTCAGCAGCGTGCTGCGCACTCGTTCGTCGACACGCCGAAGCGCAAACGTTGTCATCAGGCAGTCTCCAGGGTTGAATGGGATTGTGCGGCCGGCACGGTGCCGGCGGGCAGCGTCAGGCAATGGTCGGCGATCTGGCACGGCGTGCACCACCAGACGCGCGAAGCCAACGGATGTCGCAGGCAGTGGCTGAGGGCGAGGCGCAGCCCGCGCACCCGGAACGGATGGCCGAATATATAGGGGTGCAACGACACGTTCATCACCAACGGATGCGCGGCGCACTGTTCGACCATCTCGTCGAACTGGTCGGTAAGCATGTCGCAGAACGTCGACGCGTCGCCCTTGCGGTGAATGACGTGCTGTGCGTCGTCGAGTTCGGCGCAGAACGGCATCGCGAGGATCGGCCCGGCGCGCGTGCGCAACCAGACGGGCTGATCGTCCATCGGCCAGTCCAGCAGGTAGGTGTAGCCGAGTTCTTTCAGGAAGTCGGGGGTGTGGGGGTTCTGGAACGCGCCCGGGCTCGACCAACCCCGAGGCGCTGTCCCCTCGTGTCGGGTGAGGGTATCGGTGACGTCGCGCAGCAGCCGGAATTCATCGTCCGGCCACAGGCCGCGCAGGCTTTCGGCATCGGTGCGCCCGTGCGCGATGACTTCATCGCCCCGCCGGCGGATCGCATCGGTGATCTGCGGGGCGTGGCGATAGATCAGGCTGCTGGTGTTGTGCCCGGCCGGCAGCCCCAGTTCATCGAGCAGATCGAACAGGTGCCAGATGCCGACCCGGTTGCCGTAGTCGCGCCAGGCGTAGTTGCGGTGGGTCTGGGGTTCGCCGGTCTTGGCCGGGTCGGGGCCCAGACCCGCACAGAACGCGAACCACGTGATCTGCGTGGTGACCGTGAAGGCGAGGCGCCTGCCGTCGGGCCAGCTATAGTCGATGCGCCCCGGCAGCGCGATGAAGTCACAGCGGTCATGCCTGGGCACCAGGCTGTGTACGCGCGCCGGCGGCCTCATCGGAACAGGGAGGAGAACATGTCGACCAAGAATAACCCGCAGCGCGGTCGTTGCGGCCAATCGCAGACTGCAGCAGCGACGCAGGGGCTCTACGAATCCGCCTGCGTCGACGGGGCGAGTTTTTGGGACGAGGTGCGGCACGTGATGCTCCCGTCGATCCGCCCGGTG
>JACMMK010000005.1 GCA_014379045.1 Burkholderiales bacterium | reverse complement strand
TGGTAGGTCCACGAAAACGGCGGTTCGATGCCGTTCGAGGCGTTGTCGGCGAAGGCAAGCGAGATGGTGCCGGTCGGCGTCGCTCAGGTCGAGGTCGTTCGGCGCGTCGTTGGCCGCGTGCTCCGTCGCGCCGGCGGCCGGCGTCACCGAGAGCACGCTGCCGAGTACTGCATTCGGGCGGTAGGTGGTGATGCCCTTTAGGCCCGCCTTCCAGGCGTCCAGGTAGAGATTCTGGAAGTCCTCATACGGATAGTCCTCGGGCACGTTGACCGTCTTGCTGATCGCCGAATCGACGAACGGCGCGACGGTTGCGACCATCTTCATGTGATCGAGCGCCGAGATCTCTAGCGCGGTGACGAACGCTGCTGGCAGCGTGTCGACATTGCCGCCGAGGTGACGGTACAGACGCCACGCGTGATCCTCGACGTCGTAGATCTTGTAGGTGTCGTCGGGCATCCGCTTGCGCCGCTGGTAGGTCCACGAAAACGGCGGTTCGATGCCGTTCGAGGCGTTGTCGGCGAAGGCAAGCGAGATGGTGCCGGTCGGCGCGATCGACAGCAGATGGCTGTTGCGCAGGCCGCGCTTGCGGATCGCCGCCTGCAGCGGCGCGGACAGCCGCGACGCGAACGACGGCGGCGCGAGATAGCGTTCGACATCGAGCGCCGGGAACGCGCCCTTGTCCTGCGCGATCTCGACCGAGGCCGAATACGCCTGATCGCGCATGTCCTCGGCGATGCGCGCGGCCATCGCGCGCGCGGGTTCGGTGTCGAAGCGCAACCCGAGCATGATCAGCGTGTCGCCGAGGCCGGTGAAGCCGAGCCCGACACGGCGCTTCGCGCGTGATTCGGCGTGCTGTTGCGGCAGCGGCCAGACGGTGGCATCGAGCACGTTGTCGAGCATGCGGATCGCCGGGCGCACGACGGCGCCGAACGCGGCGAAGTCGAAGTGCGCCTGGGGGGTGAAGGCTTCGCGCACGAACAGCGTCAGGTTGATGCTGCCCAGGCAGCAGCAGCCGTAGGAGGGCAGAGGTTGCTCGCCGCAAGGATTCGTCGCCTCGATCCCCTCGCAATAGGCTAGGTTGTTGTCGTCGTTCATCCGGTCGATGAAAACCACGCCCGGCTCGGCATGGTCGTACGTCGACTGCATGATCTGCTGCCAGAGTTCGCGTGCCTTGATCGTGCGATAGACGTACGCGCCATGCGTGTCGCGGGTCGGCTCGCGGGTCAAGTCGCGCGTGTCGCGGGACGCATCCTGATTTGGCGCACGGCTCACGTCGGCCGGCGGCGCATGGCGCGGCGCCGCCTTGTGTACGAGCGACCAGTCGGCGTCGCTTTCGACCGCGCGCATGAACGCGTCGGTGACGGCGACGCTCACGTTGAAGTTGCGCAGGTCGCCCTTGTCCTTGGCATGGATGAAGTCTTCGATGTCCGGGTGATCGCAGCGCAGGATGCCCATCTGCGCGCCCCGGCGCGAGCCGGCCGACTCGACGGTTTCGCACGAGCGGTCGAACACGCGCATGTACGACACCGGACCGCTCGCATGCGAGTCGGTGCCCTTCACATGCGCGCCCTTCGGACGGATCGCCGAGAAATCGTAGCCGACGCCGCCGCCTCGGCGCATGGTTTCCGCAGCCTGCATCAGCGCGAGGTAGATGCCGGGCTTGCCGTCGACCGTGTCCGACACCGAGTCACCGACCGGCTGCACAAAACAGTTGATCAGCGTCGCCTGCAGGTCGGTGCCGGCGGCGGAATTGACGCGCCCCCCTGGAATGAAGCCGTTCTCCAGCGCTTCTATGAACACCGGCACCCACTTGGACGGTTCCGACTCGAGCGCAGCGAGCGCGTGCGCGACGCGGCGACGCACGTCGTCGATCGTGCGTTCGTCGCCCTTGGCATACTTCTCGAGCAAGACGTCAAGGCTGACCTGCTGCGGGGGCAGGGAGAGGTCGGAATCGTCGGGTTTCATCGCGCGGTCCAGGCTTCAGGCGCGGCAGTCGCAGCCCAACGTCGATGATACGCGCGGCGCTCGTTTACGCGGGTCGTTACCAGGGGCAGTAGGAGACATCCGCCAAGAAAAAAACGCCCCGGCGGAGATGCCGGGGCGTTCGTCGGAGCGCAGGGAACGCTTCCGCGTTCCCGCATTCAGGCAACAGGCATGTCAGGCGCGCTGTGCGCGGCGCGCCAACCACCCGAACAGGCCGAGACCCGAAAGCAGCAACGGCAATGCGGCGGGTACCGGAATGACGCGGCTGAACTCGTTCGGACGCTGGAACAGCAGGAATGGCTGATTGCTACCGTCGTCCAGCAGTCCGAACGTCATGAAATTGTCCGTCGTCCCGCTGGTGAAATTCGCGCCGAAGAAATCAAGAAAATCCCGCTGGTCGGTGACCTCGTCGACGATCAGGTTGGGGAACCTCGTCGAGGTACGCGGCAGCCCGGCCCCTTGAGCGAAGCTGAGCTGGTCGCTGTTGTTGGAAGTGGAAAACCCGGCCGGCACGAATGCGGGCTGCACTGCCGGGTCGAGCGCGTCGTTGGCTTGACCGCTCGGATCGAACAGCTCGTTGGCGAAGGACGTCCAGACGAATCCGGTGTTGTTGGTAATGATCTTCTGTACCGTGTAGTTGACGTTGGGGGCGAGGTCCCTGATCAACAGCGATCCGGGCCCGCTATTCGTATATGTTTCGCGGATCGTGATGGTGGTGCCGAGCACGCTGAAGCCGAACGACGCCGGATCGATGCCGACGTTGGACGCATGCAAGACGACCGATTGGGCCGATACCAGGCCCGATGTGCACAATAAACCGGCGCAGGCGAGAGCTTTGAAAGTGCGCATGACTTCTCCTTTCCTACCAGGGTCGTACCGAATCGTACGAGGATAGCGAGGGGCGACAGCGCAATCCTGCATTCAATGACGTGAGGCGAATCTGCAGGTCGCCCGTCATTAGGTTCCTATTTGCTGAGAATATCAACGCGATGGCGATGACATCACTAGTCCGAAAGGACTAATCCGCCACCGTTGGCGTGGTTTCCAGCCTGGCTTCGCCCCCGGCAATCGTGTTAGCGGCGTGCAAACTCGACTATCGCGAAAATCCGCGCTGGCGCCGGCCTTGCCCCGACCCGCGGTCGGCGAACAGGCCCC
>JACMMK010000072.1 GCA_014379045.1 Burkholderiales bacterium | reverse complement strand
CGGGATCAGGAAGTAGCCGATCTGGCTCGCTGCGCCGGTGACGACCACGCTTTTGCCGCGCGCGGCTCCGGTCGTGCCTGGCCCGAATGAGGCTGCCGCACGCTCGCCGGTCGACGGCACCGGATTCGTCACTGCGGTCGGGCAGCCTCGATCCGCGCCTCGAGCTTCGCGAGCGCTTCGCGCGCCCCGCGCAGCTCTTCCAGGATCTCCTGCCCCGTCGGCGGGTCGCGCGCAATGACGAGCTCGGTGGCCTTGCTCTCTTCGAGACTGTTGATCACTACCGCGATGAACATGTTCAGCATCACGAACGTGCCGATGACGACGAACGAGACGAAATACGTCCACGCCCAGGGCAGCGCTTCCATGGCCGTCTGCATCACTTCGGCCCAACCTTCGAGCGTGGCGATCTGGAACAGCGTGAGCAGCGCGACCCCCAGTGTGCCCCAGCGTTCGGGATCGTGTTCATGGAACAGATGGAACCCGGCCACGCCATAGATGTAGAACAGCAGTGCGACCAGCATCAGCACATGACCCATGCCGGGCAGCGCGTTCACGAGCGTCGCCACGACGAGCCGCAGCTTGGGCAGCGCCGACACCAGTCTCATCACGCGCAGCAGGCGCACGAGCCGGGCCACCATGGCCAGCTCTCCCGAGAACGGCAGCAGCGACAACGCGACGATCGTGAAATCGAAGAGATTCCAGCTGTCGCGGAAATAGCGGCCGAACTGCGGCGCGACGGCGGCGAGCTTGAACACCACTTCGAGAACGAAGGCGGCAAGGATCACATGATGCAGCAACTCGATCGCGGCACCGTAACGTGCAACGAAGCTCGCCGATGTCTCGAGCCCGACCAGCACGCCGTTGAATACGATCAGCGCGATGATGAAGCGCTCGAAACGCACGTCGGCCACGATGCGCCGTGATAACGAAAGCATGAACTTGCACCCCTTCGATGCCCGACCTCGGGCGTGTCACTCGCCCCCGCGCCGCACGACCTCGCGCGTGCTCGTTATTCGGGTTTGAGCCCGATGTCCCGAACGATCTTCCCGAACTTGGTCACGGACGTCTTGATGTAGGCCGCGAACTCGTCGGGCCCCGCGTAGACCGGCTCGACCCCCTGCGCGAAGAACCGGTCGCGTACGTCGGCGGCCGCGACGATCGTCTTCAACTCGCCGGCCAGGCGGTTGACGATCTGCACCGGCGTTCCCGCGGGTGCCACGACGCCGTACCACTGCTCGGCTTCGTACCCCTTGACGCCCGATTCGGCGATCGTCGGCACGTTCGGCAAACGCGAGTAGCGTCGGGTCGAGCCCACTGCCAGCAACTTGATCCGTCCGGCCTCTACATACGGCACCGCGAGCCCGATCGTCGAGAACGAAAAGTGGATCTGCCCCGAGAGCAGATCATTGATGCCGGCGGCACCGCCCTTGTACGGCACGTGCGTCGTGCGGATGCCGGCCATCTGGTCGAACAGCGCGCCCCCCATGTGCGTGCCGCTGCCGGTGCCCGACGAGAAATAGTTGAGTTCGCCCGGACGCGCCTTCGCGAGCGCGATGAACTCACGCACGCTCTTCACCGGCAACGACGAATGGACGATCAGCGCGAGCGGCGCCGACCCCACCAGCGCAACCGGTGCATAGTCGCGCACGAAGTCGTACGGCGGCTTCGCGATCAGCGTCATGCTGATCGCCTGCGTCGTCACCGACGACATCAGCAAGGTGTAGCCGTCGGGCATGGCCTTCGCCACGTACTCGGCGCCGATGTTGCCGGCCGCCCCGAGGCGGTTGTCGATCAGGATCGCGCGGCCGAGGCTCTCGGTGAGTTTCTGGCCGAGGATGCGCCCGACGACATCGAGCGCGCCGCCCGCCGCAAACGGCACCACCAGTCGGATCGGTCGATCGGGCCAGTTGCCTGAGCCCGAGGGCTGTGCGAGCGCGGCGCTGCCGAGGCCGACGCCAATCACGACCGCGGCGAGGCGCGCCGCATCGCGGGAATGGGTGGAGCAGGATCGGCAAACGAGTGCTTGCATCGGCGATTTCCGGTTGAATCGAGGGATGTCTCGCGCGCGCGAGTAACGCTACACTGCGTTTCGAGTATACCTACGGCGTTCGGTGACGACGCCGTGCGTGCGGCATTCCCATGCGCTGTCACACCCTTCGGCAACACCCACGATTGGCTACGACATGAAGAAGATCGTCCACTACTTCCACTCGCTGTCCTCGCCCTGGGCCTATCTCGGCGGGCTCAGCTTCGACGCGCTCGTGCAGAAGCACGACCTCGAGGTCGTCATCCGCCCCACCACGATCCTGCAGGAGAACGGCGGCATTCCGCTGCGCAGCCGTCCCGACGCGCGTCAGCGCTATCACGAGGTCGAGCTCGACCGCTGGCGCAAGCGTCTGAACATGCCGTTGGTGCTGCGTCCGAAACACTACCCGACCGATCCGCAGTTCAGCGCACGGATGGTGATCGCCGCGGACCGGCTCGGCTGGGACGCGTTGCGCTTAAGTCACGCGCTGCTGCACGCGCTGTGGAGCGAAGAGCGCGACGTCAAGGACGCGACCGTGCGCATCGAGGTCGCCAATGCGGTAGGTCTCGACGGCGCGAAATTGTTCGCCCTGCAGGACACGCCGGAGATCGTGGCGGCATGGAAGGCAAGCCACCAGGAGGCGGTCGATCGCGGCTGCTTCGGCACGCCGAGCTACGTCTATCGCGACGTGCTGTACTGGGGTCAGGACCGCCTCGATTTTCTCGACGAGGCCCTGTCGGCCTGAGGCTTCCCGGTATGAGGGCGTCCGGACCACGCGAGTGCTCGCAGGCCCGGGCCGTAACGATCGGAGCGATCGCAACGATCGGGACGATCACACCTTCGTGAAGCTGATCATCCCCGCGACGCAATCGACCCGCACCGTGTCGTTCGCGGCGAACTTCCCTTCCAGTATCTCCTTCGCCAGCCGGTTCTCGATCTGGCTCTGGATCGCACGCTTCAACGGCCGCGCACCGAACACCGGGTCGAAGCCCGCCTTCGCCACTTCCGACACGGCCGCGTCCGATACCTCGAGCTTCATGTCCATCGCGGCGAGCCGCTGTTCGAGCAACTTCAACTGAATGCGTGCGATGTTCGCAATGTTCGACTCATCGAGCTCGTGGAACACGACGATCTCGTCGATGCGATTGACGAACTCGGGCCGGAAATGCGTCTTCACCTCGGCCATCACCGCCATCTTGACCACACCGTAGTCGCTGCCGGACATCTGCTGGATCATCTGCGAACCGAGGTTCGAGGTCATCACGACGACCGTGTTCTTGAAATCGACGGTACGCCCCTGACCATCGGTCATGCGTCCGTCGTCGAGCACCTGCAGCAGCACGTTGAATACGTCCGGATGCGCCTTCTCGACCTCGTCGAGCAGGATCACGCTGTACGGCTTGCGCCGCACCGCCTCGGTCAGATGGCCACCTTCCTCATAGCCGACATACCCAGGCGGCGCACCGATCAGGCGCGCGACCGAATGCCGCTCCATGAACTCGGACATGTCGATGCGGATCAGGTGGTCCTCGGAGTCGAACAGGAACTCGGCGAGCGCCTTGCACAGTTCGGTCTTGCCCACACCGGTGGGCCCGAGAAACAAAAACGAGCCGTAGGGACGTTTCGGATCGGCCAGCCCCGAGCGCGAGCGACGGATCGCATCGGACACGAGGCGCACCGCCTCCGACTGACCGACGACACGCCGGTGCAGCGACGCTTCCATCTGCAACAGCTTGTCGCGCTCCCCCTGCATCATCCTCGACACCGGGATGCCGGTCGCGCGCGACACGACTTCGGCGATCTCCTCGGCACCGACCTGCGTGCGCATCAGCCTGGGCGCGCCGGCGACGACCTGCTCGGGCTCGGACGCATGCTTTAACTGCGCCTCGAGCTGCGGCAACTTGCCGTACTGGATCTCGGCGACCTTCTCGAACTTGCCCTGACGTTGCAGGTCGTTCAGCTCCGCGCGCAGCCGGTCGATCTCTTCCTTCAGGTGTTGCGACCCCTGGACCTGCGCCTTCTCGGCCTTCCAGACTTCGTCGAGGTCGGCGTACTCGCGATCGAGGCGCGCGATCTCGTCCTCGATCAGCGAGAAGCGCTTGCGCGAGCCTTCGTCCTTCTCCTTGCGCACCGCTTCGCGCTCGATCTTCAACTGGATCAGCCGTCGGTCGAGCCGGTCCATCGACTCGGGCTTGGAGTCGATCTCCATCTTGATCCGCGCCGCCGCCTCGTCGATCAGGTCGATCGCCTTGTCCGGCAGGAAACGGTCGGTGATGTAGCGGTGCGACAACTCGGCCGCGGCGACGATCGCCGGATCGGTGATGTCGACGCCATGGTGCAGTTCGTACTTCTCCTGCAGCCCGCGCAGGATCGCGATCGTCGATTCGACGCTGGGCTCGTCGACGAGCACTTTCTGGAACCGGCGCTCGAGTGCCGCGTCCTTCTCGACGTACTTGCGGTACTCATCGAGCGTGGTCGCGCCGATGCAATGCAGTTCGCCGCGTGCGAGCGCGGGTTTCAGCATGTTGCCGGCGTCGATTGCGCCTTCGGCGCGGCCCGCGCCGACCATCGTGTGCAACTCGTCGATGAACACGATCGTGCGTCCTTCGTCCTGCGCGATCTCCTTCAGTACCGACTTCAACCGCTCTTCGAACTCGCCGCGGTACTTCGCCCCCGCGAGCAGCTGCGCCATGTCGAGCGACAGCACCCGCTTGTTGCGCAGCGAGTCGGGCACTTCGCCGTTGATGATGCGCTGGGCGAGGCCTTCGACGATCGCGGTCTTGCCCACCCCGGGCTCGCCGATCAGCACGGGATTGTTCTTGGTGCGCCGCTGCAGCACCTGAATCGCGCGGCGGATCTCTTCGTCGCGACCGATCACCGGGTCGAGCTTGCCGGCGCGCGCGCGGTCGGTGAGATCGATCGTGTACTTCTTCAGCGCTTCGCGGCTGCCCTCCGACTCGGCCGACGACACGTTCTCGCCGCCGCGAACCTGGGCGATCGCCTGTTCGAGATGTTCGCGGGTGAGGCCCGCCTGCTTCAGCAGGCGTCCGGCCTCGCCTTTGTCCTGGGCCAGCGCCAGCAGGAACAGCTCCGAGGCGATGAACTGATCGCCGCGCTTCTGCGCTTCCTTGTCGGCGACGTTGAGCAGGTTACCCAGTTCACGACCGATCGAGATCTCGCCCCCCTGCCCTTCGACTTTGGGCAGACGCTCGAGCGCGCTCTTCAGCGCCTGACGCAGGCTCGCCAGATTGCCTCCCGCGCGCGACACCAGCGAAGCCGCGGTGCCCTCGGTCTGCTCGAGCAGCGCCTGCAACAGGTGCGCGGGCTCGATGAACGCGTGGTCGGCGCCGAGCGCGAGGCTCTGGGCGTCGGCGAGCGCCTGTTGAAAACGGGTCGTCAGCTTGTCGAAACGCATCGTCGGTTTCCCTGTTGGATGACCAACGAGTTGGGGACATCCGGCGATCTTTCAAGCGTCAGGCCCGGTCGCGCCCGATAAACGACCGATGAACGACTTGCTTTCACACCCTCGCGCCCGCACCCTCGCTGCATGGAACGAGAACGATCCACGGAAACACGATCGACGAACGGCCCACTGCCTGCTGCGCCGTCGTCCGACATCCTGTCCCCGGGCGCGCATCTGTCTGAAACGCACGGGCGGTCTCCCGCGCCCGCCCCGGTCTGCGCCGTCGCCCGATCGGCGGCAGCGCGGGCCAGCCCCTTGTCCGTCGTGAAAGCCGTGGTGTCGAGCTTCTTCGGCGTGCGTGGGAGCGCCGGGCTCGAAGCCGACAGCGCTTCGATCACGCCGGTGCAAGCGATCATCGGCGGCCTGGTCGGTGCGGCGATTGTCGTCGCCGGTCTGCTCGCGTTGGTGTTCTTCGTCACGGCCTGATGCGGCGCGCCTATCTGGGCGCAGACGCCTCAGGCAATCGCGCGATCGCGTGCCGGTTTACGTCCGCCGCCGGCCGGGTACGGGCACAGCATGTTGAGCGCGATGCTCGAGTTCGCATCCTGCACGATCCGCACATGCTCGCGCCGCAACTCGCGTGCATGACGCACGCCGCACGAGTGGGCGATCATGTCAATCTCCTTCACCATGTTGCTCGCGTATTGCGCGACACGCAGGTATTTCTCCTCGACCACCAGACCACGTTGCAGTCGTTTGTTGTGGGTGGTCACCCCGGTCGGACAGGTGTTGGTGTGACAGCGCAACGCCTGGATGCAGCCCAGCGCCATCATGAAACCGCGCGCGGTGTTGATGAAATCGGCGCCCGCACACAACGCCCAGGACGCTTTCGCAGAGGTCACCAGCTTGCCTGAGGCGACGACGCGAATCCGTTGTTTGAGGTCGGCTTCGAGCAGCGCGTCGACCACCCGCGGCAGCGCCTCGGTGATCGGCAGGGCCATATGGTCGGCAAGCACCTGCGGCGCCGCGCCGCTGCCACCCTCGGCGCCGTCGATGACGATGAAATCAGGCGCCGAGTCTTCACCGCGCCGAAGCACCGCCTCGCACAGCTCCTTGATGAATTCCCAACCGCCGACCGCCGTCTTCACGCCGCACGGCCGACCGGAGAGCTCGCGAATCAGCATCACCTGGTCGAGCAGCTGGTCGATATTCGCGATATCGAGATGGCGGTTTGGACTGATCGAATCCTGGTTGACCGCAATGCCGCGGATCGTCGCGATCTCCTCGGTCACCTTCATCGCCGGCAACACGCCGCCCTTGCCCGGCTTCGCGCCCTGCGACAGCTTGATCTCGAACGCGCTCACCACGTGGCCGAGTTCGCGCACGCGCTCGCGGTCCAAGCTGCCGTCGAGCTTCCGCACACCGTATTTTGCGGTGCCAATCTGCATGATCACGTCGCAGCCCCCTTCGAGGTGATGCGGTGACAGCCCGCCCTCGCCGGTGTCGATCCAGCAGCCCGCCTCCTTCGCTCCCCTCGAAAGCGCCCGCACCGCTGGCGCCGAAATCGCACCGAAGCTCATTCCGCTTACGTTCACCAGCGACCGGCCGAGCAAAGGATAGCGACACCAGCCCTCGCCGATCGACAGGGCCGGCGTCGGCAGCTGGTCGGCTTCGAGGATCGGGAACGGCGCGTTGACGAACAGGATCGACCCCGGCTGGCGCAGATCGTAGGTCGATCCGAAACCGATGATGCCGCCTTCGTTCTTCGCCAGCCGGTAGACCCAGGCGCGTGTCGCGCGGTTGAACGGCATTTCATCGCGATCGCCGGCAAAGAAATACTGGCGGAAATACTCGCCCAGGCTCTCGAAGAAATAGCGCAGATGCCCGACGACCGGAAAATTGCGCAGGATCGTGTGCTGCTTCTGGGTGATGTCGCGCAGCAGCACGAAAATCAAGCCGACGATGATGATGAAGCCCGCCAGCGTGCCCAACCCCCAGGTGACGACTTGTGTCATGTCCGACATGGTGACTTCCGGTCTTGTTCTAGTGGTGGCGGCCGCGCCGTTACCAACTGTAGGCTGCCGATCCCGCCGCTGACAAGCGCAATTGCTAGAATCGGCGACTGTTGGCAATCGAGGCCGCGCGGATGTCGTTTTCGAGGGAGCAGATCGACCGGCAAGCTCGTACCGACGTGCAACGCGCACTCGACGAGGACATCGGCAGCGGCGATCTCACCGCGACGCTGATTGTGAAGCATGCGCCATTGCGCGCCCGCGTCATCGCCCGCGAGGCGGCGGTGCTGTGCGGACGGCCCTGGTTCGAGGAAGTGTTCCGGCAGATCGATCCTTCGGTGGCGATCGAGTGGGCCGTCGGCGAAGGCGAACGGGTCGGACCCGGGCAACGGCTGTGCAGTCTGTCCGGACCTGCGCGCGCGCTGCTGACCGGCGAGCGCACGGCGCTGAATTTCGTGCAGTTGCTGTCCGGCATCGCCACCCGTACCCGGCAGTATGTCGATGCTGTGCGCGGTACGCGGGCGAAGATCCTCGATACGCGCAAGACCCTGCCCGGGTTGCGCTTCGCGCAGAAGTACGCGGTGGTGACCGGGGGCGGTGCCAACCACCGGATGGGCCTGTACGACATGCTGCTGGTCAAGGAGAACCACATCGCTGCGGCGGGCAGCATCACCGCAGCGATCGAGGCGGCGGCCAGGGTCGCGCCGGGCGCGCCGCTGCAGGTCGAGGTCGAGACCGAGGCACAGCTCGCCGAGGCGCTCGATGCCGGTGCGAAGCTGATCCTGCTCGACAATTTCACCGTCGAGCGGATGCGCGCGGCGGTGGCGTTCACCGCCGGCAGGGCTGAGCTCGAAGCTTCGGGCGGGATCACCTTCGATACCGTCGTCGCGATCGCGCAGACCGGTGTCGGACGAATTTCGATCGGCACCTTGACGAAGGACGTGCACGCGCTCGATCTGTCGATGCGCTTCGAGGGTTGACAAGCACGCGAGGCCCGCGGCGAGGGACCCGTCACCTGTTTGATGAGGGGATCGACTTAGCCGAGTCGGGCTCGCTCAACGTCCCCGGCCATCGTTCGATCCGGGGACGTTGAGCGCACGGCACATCATCACGGCGGTCAGCGCTGGCACGCACATTGCCTGTTCGACGGTCTTCCGAAACCAAGAGGCAACCATGTCGATGCAACGATACTCGCGCACTCTCGCGCTCCGCCTGATCCAGCAGTCACGTTGGGTCGCTCCGTCGGCTATGGTCTGCGCCACGCTTGCGCTGGCAGTGCCGCATCCCGCATCGGCGCAAGCGTGGCCGACCAAACCGATCCGTCTGGTGGCGACTTTCTCGCCCGGCGGTGGTGCCGACCTCACCGGCCGCATCGTCGGTGCGCGCCTGAGCGAGCTGTGGAAGCAGCCGGTGGTCGTCGAGAACCGCACCGGCGCGGGCGGCAGCCTCGGCGCCGAGCTGGTGTCGCGTGCCACGCCGGACGGCTACACGCTGCTGGTGGTCGGGGCGTCGCATACAGTCAATGCGGCGCTGCTGCAGAACCTGTCGTTCGACCTGACACGCGATTTCAAGCCGGTAGCGCTGGCGGCCTCGGCACCGATCGTAGTGGTCGTCCACCCGCGCGTGAAGGCGAGCACGCTGCAGGAATTCACCGGCCTGCTGCGTGCGCAGCCGGACAAGCTCGACTACGCCAGCTGCGGCATGGCGAGCGCGCACCACTTCACGATGGAAACCTTCAAGTACGACACCAAGACCGCCGCGCTGCATATCCCGCACAGCTGCGCCGGCGCGGTCGCCAACGTGGTCGGCGGCCAGCTCGACATTGCCGCGGTGACACTCGCCACCGCATTGCCGTTCGTGCAGCAGGGCAAGCTGCGGGCGATCGCGCTCAGCAGTCAGAACCGCTCGCCGCTCGCGCCCGAGATTCCCACGTTCCGCGACTCCGGGGTTCCCGAACTCAAGAACTTCGCGTTCGAGAACTACTACGGCTTTCTCGCACCGTCCGCGACGCCTGCCGCGGTGGTATCGAAGATCGAGGGCGACATCCGGCTGGTGCTGCAGGAACCCGAGCTGCAGAAGCGCATGGCCGCATCGGGCCTCGATCCGTTCTTCAGGTCGGCGGCGGAAACGCTGAAGCTGCTGCGTACCGACATCGAGCGCAATCGGCGCATTGCCTCGGTGGCCAACATCAAACCGGAATAGGCGGCGCACGCGCGGCACTGCCCGCGCGGCGAGCACGGCGGGTGCGCGCGCCGCCCGCTCATTCATGAGCGCGCGCGTCGTTGCTTGCGTGCGCAAGGCAATTCCGGGGGACTTGGGCGCCGCTCGTCGGGGATGCGACGGCGCACTGGCCAGGTACCTCGGCCGGCCCAGGCAGGTAACTCGGCGGGCTCCCGAGAGGTGCAACGGCTGGCGCCCCGCGTGCTCCCGCCAAGGGCAGGTGTGCGGCATACTTCGCCCCCCGTACGGAGGAAGCGCCCCATGTCATCGTTGCTCCGAACAGCAGCGTGCGCGGTGAGTCTGGTCGCGCTGGCCACTGCGGCCCCGCCCGCCTGCCAGGCACAGGCGTGGCCGACCAAACCGGTCCGTGTCGTCGCCACATTTCCGCCTGGCGGCGGCGCCGACATCACCGGGCGCCTGCTGGGCGCGCGCCTGGGCGAACTGTGGAAGCAGCCGGTGATCGTCGAGAACCGCACCGGCGCGGGTGGCAGCGTCGGCGCTGAACTGGTGTCGCGCGCTACACCCGACGGGTACACGCTGCTGCTGGTCGCCGCGTCGCACGCGGTCAATGCCGCGCTGCTGCAGAAGCTCTCGTTCGATCTGTTGCGCGACTTCAAGCCGGTCGCGCTGGCGACGTCGGCCCCGATCCTGCTCGCAGTGAACCCGCGGGTGAAGGCCACCACGCTGCAGGAGTTCACCGGTCTGCTCCGCGCACAGCCCGACAAGCTCGATTACGCGAGCTGCGGCATGGCGACGACGCATCATTTCACGATGGAGCTGTACAAGTACGACACGAAGACTGCGGCGGTGCATATCCCGCATAGCTGCGCGGCTGCGGTCGCCAATGCGGTCGGCGGTCAGCTCGACGTGATCGCCGTCACCCTCGCCAGCGCCCTGCCGTTCGTCCAGCAGGGTCGCCTGCGCGCGCTCGCATTGAGCAGTCACGATCGCTCGCGTCTCGCACCGGATATTCCGACCTTCCGCGACTCCGGCATGGCGGAGCTGAAGAGCTTCGCGGTCGAGAACTACTACGGCCTGCTTGCCCCTGCGGCGACACCGACGGCCGTGGTCACCAAGGTCGAAGCCGACGTGCGTCAGGTGCTGGACGAGCCCGACCTGCAGAAGAAGCTCGCGAATGCCGGGCTCGACCCGTTCTTCCGCTCGGGGGCCGACACGATGAAGCTTCTGCGTACGGACATCGAGCGTTACCGGCGCATCGCCGCAGTCGCTGGCATCAAGCAGGAGTAGGACAGGCAAACACTTTCCGGACGATTTTCATGAAGCCGCCTGCATTCCGCTACCACGCCCCACGCTCGCTCGACGAGGCGCTCGAACTCGCCGTCGCGCTGCCCAACAGCCGATGGCTCGCCGGCGGTCAATCGCTGATGCCGATGCTCAATTTCCGGCTGGTCTCCCCTGAACACCTGATCGACTTGAACCGGGTAGAGGGGCTGGCAGGGATTCGCGAGGTAGACCGCGCGATCGTTCTCGGTGCGATGACGCGGCAACGCGAAATCGAATTCTCGCCGCTCGTGCGCGCGCAGCTGCCTCTGCTCGCCGAGGCGATCCACTGGGTCGGCCATCCCCAGACGCGCAACCGCGGCACGATCGGCGGCAGCCTGTGCCACCTCGACCCGTCGGCCGAACAGCCGACCGTCGCGCTCGCGATGGATGCCACGCTGTCGATCGCCGGTCCGAACGGGCGGCGTGAGCTCGCGATGCGCGACTTCGCGCTCGACCTGATGACCAGCGCCCTGGACGATGGCGAGCTGCTCGTCGACGTGCGCATCGTGCCGTGGGCGCCCGGACACGGCGGGGCGTTCGTCGAGTTCGCGCGCCGCCACGGCGACTTCGCGATCATATCGGTCGCGGTGCTGCTCGAAGCCGACGACGGCGGCCGCATCGTGCGCGCGTCGATCACGCTGGGCGGCGTGGCCGCGACACCGGTGCGCGTGGCGGCCGCAGAGAACTGCCTGCTTGGGACGCGCGTCGCGCCGGAAGAGATCGACGCCGCAGCGAAATGCTGTGCGATGGTCGACGCGCTCGGCGATCCGCAGGTTCCGGCCTGGTATCGGCAGCGCCTCGCCAACACGCTCGCCGCACGGGCGATCTCGCTCGCGCATTCACGAATGAAGACCACTCGCTCATGAATTCACAGCACATCGCAGCAGTCAGCGAAGCAGGCGACGCGCGCACCGACGATGCGTCGACCGAACCGGCCAGCGAACCCTCCCGAACGATCACGCTCAGCGTGAACGGTCGCCGACAGACCTGCCAGGTTTCCGAGCGCAAGCATCTGGCGGACTTCCTGCGCCAGGACCTGGCACTGACCGGCACCCACGTCGGTTGCGAGCATGGCGTGTGCGGCGCGTGCACGGTCTGGGTCGACGGTGTCACCGCGCGCAGTTGCCTGATGCTCGCGGTGCAGACCGACGGCAGTGACGTGCGGACGGTCGAATCGCTCGCCCTGGATGGAGGCGGCCTGAGCGTGCTGCAGCAGGCGTTTCAGGATCACCACGGCCTGCAGTGCGGCTTCTGCACGCCCGGCATTCTGATGTCGCTGACCGAGCTGTTGCGGGACGATCCGGAGCCCGATGAAGCCACTGTGCGCCTGACGTTGTCGGGGCACCTGTGCCGCTGCACCGGATACCAGAACATCGTTGCTGCGGCGCTCGACGCGGCCGCGAAACTGCGCGCGGCGCGCTGAGCATGGATACGCCACTCGCGCCGCCGCGTCCTGGCATCGCGCTGCCGGGCGATCGCTCGCCCTCGAAGGCGCGCCAGGTGATCGGCACGCGAGCGCCACGCATCGAAGACCCGGCGCTGCTGCGAGGCGAGGGCCGCTACCTCGACGACCTGCGCATCGAGGCGCTGCACGCGGCGTTCCTGCGCAGTCCGCATGCGCATGCGCGCATCGCGCACCTCGATTGCGCTGCAGCGGGCGCGCTGCCCGGCGTGGTGGCGGTATTCGACGCCACGGCGATCGCGAGGCACGTGACGAACCTGCGCATGCCGCTCGGATTCCCATCGGCGACGCTGCAGAAAGACATCACGCCGTGGGTCCTGTCCGGCACCGAGGTCGCGTTCGTCGGCGAGGCGATCGTGATGGTGGTCGCCGAGACGCGCTACATCGCGGAAGACGCACTGGCGCTGATCGACATCGACTTCGCCCCGTTGCCGGTCGTGCACGACGTGCATCAGGCGCTCGACGCTGCGGCCCCGCTCGTACGCAGCGACGCGGTCTCGAACATCGCCGAACGCGTACCCGTCGGTTTCGGCGAGGTCGAGCAGGCGTTCGCGCGCGCGCCGCATGTGTTCGCCGAAGCGCTGTTCGTGCATCGCGGCGCCGCGCATCCGATGGAAGGACGCGGCGTGCTCGCGCGCTACGACGCGGCGCTCGATACGATGACGGTGTGGACGTCGACACAGATGTCGCACGAGGTGATGCATGCGGTCGCCGTGATGCTCGGCATGGACCCGCACAACGTGCGCGTGATCGCGCCCGACGTCGGCGGCGGCTTCGGTGCGAAGTACCTGACCTATCCCGAGGAGGTCGCGGTACCGGCCGCGGCGCGCGCGCTGGGTCGACCGGTCAAGTGGGTCGAGGATCGGGCCGAACACTTCGTCAGTGCGATCCACGAGCGCGACCAGTACTGGGACGTCGAGATCGCCGTCGACGCGAGGGCGTTGATCCTCGGCGTGCGCGGCCGACTGCTGCACGATCAGGGCGCTTACACGCCGCAGGGTATCAATCTGCCATACAACGCCGCGACCTCGGTGACCGGGCCCTACCGGGTGCCCGCGTACGCGATGGAGGTCCTGATCTGCCAGACCAACAAGACGCCGGTCGTACCGGTGCGCGGCGCCGGCTATCCGCAGGCTGCGTTCGTGATGGAGCGCCTGCTCGATCGGGTCGCGCGCGAACTGGCGCTCGACCGCGCCGAGGTGCGCGCACGCAACCTGATCCCGCCCGAGAAGATGCCGTACGAGAAAGGGTTGACCAACCGGGCCGGCGTGCGTTCGGTGGTCGACAGCGGCAACTACGCGGTGTGCCAGAGTGCGGCGCTTGCGCGGATCGACTATGCGGGCTTTCGCGCGCGCCAGACCACCGCGCGGGCGCAGGGTCGCTACCTCGGCCTGGGCCTCGCCAATGCGGTCAAGGCGACCTCGCGCGGCCCGTTCGAATCGGCAGTGGTGCGTGTGTCGCCGTCGGGGCGCATCGGCGTCTACACGGGGGCGCTGGCGATGGGCCAGGGGCTCGCCACCGCGCTCGCGCAGATCTGTGCCGAGCAGTTGAACGTGCCGGTCGACAGCGTGCACGTGACCTGCGGCGACACCGGGTACGTCTCGCTCGGCATGGGCGGCTTCGCCAGCCGGCAGACGGTCATGGCGGGCTCGTCGGTGCATCTTGCCGCACTCGAGGTGCGCAACAAGGCGCTGAAGGTGGCCGAGCAGATGCTCGAGATCGCCGCTGACGATCTCGTGCTGAAGGACGGGCGCGTGGAAGTCGCAGAGAGGCCGCATCTGCATGTCTCGCTCGGCGAGATCGCGCGCAAGCTCAAGGGTGCGCCGGGCTATTCGATGCCGGCGGGCATCACGCCTGGACTCGAGGCGACCGGGATGTTCCAGACCAACGCCCAGGCACACGCAAACATGTGCCACGCGTGCGAGGTCGAGGTCGACATCGGCACCGGTGGCGTGCGCATCCTGCGCTATGTCGCCGTGCACGATAGCGGCACGTTGGTCAATCCGATGCTCGCCGAGGGCCAGATCCATGGCGGCATCGTGCACGGCATCGGCAACGCGCTGTTCGAGAAGATGGGCTACGACGACGAGGCACAGCCGATCACCGGGACCTTCGCCGACTACCTGCTGCCGACCTCGACCGAGATCCCGCAGATCGAGGTGATCTTCTTCGAGACGCCGTCGCCGACGAATCCGATCGGGGTCAAGGGTATCGGTGAGGCGGGGACGATCCCGGTCGCGCCGGCGATCGTGTCGGCCGTCGAGGATGCGCTGGCGCCGTTCGGGGTGCAGATCGCGGAGGCACCGTTGTCGCCGGTGCGGATTCTGGAACTGATCCTCGGAGAACAGCCGTAGTCCAGGAGTGGCATGGGCACTTTGACCAACGTTCGACAGGGCGAAGCGACGCGTGTAACCCATCAGCCCGGACTATCTGTTACCGATCCGTGCGACCGTTCACGCGAGCTTCACAGGCCAAGCGCTGACAAAGCAGCGTGATCGGCCGGCCGGGGCCCCAACGCCCAACGGTACTTGCGCTCGCTTTCCTGGATGCGCTGATCGTTGATGCTGGCGAGGCGAAGGCGCATGAAACCGTACTCGTCAAACTCCCAGTTCTCGTTGCCATACGAGCGAAACCAGTTGCCGGAGTCGTCGTGCCACTCATAGGCAAAGCGCACAGCTATTCGGTCGTCATGGAACGCCCACAACTCCTTGATCAGGCGGTAGTCGAGTTCCTTGTTCCACTTGCGGGTAAGGAACTGGACGATGGCCTCCCGACCCGATAGAAACTCTGAACGGTTGCGCCACACACTGTCCCGCGTATAGGCCAGAGACACGCGTTCCGGACTTCGTGTGTTCCAGGCATCTTCAGCCAGCCGGACCTTCTGTGGCGCAGTCGCGGCATCGAAAGGCGGAAGTGGAGCCCTCGGCTTCTCCTGCTCGCTCATACCCTGCTCCTGCGGTTGACCAGCCGTATGTCAACTTCGTGCTCGACGTACTTCCACTCGTCCGACGCGCGGAGCTCCGCGAGCAAATCTTCGAACGCCCTCTCGTGGCCTGGGGCGTACTCGAACCAGGTCAGAAAGTCGAAGGCCCAGGGGTCTGCCAGATCCCTGCAGTGATGCAGCCGGCGGGCAATCGGAGGCAAGTACTTCATGCCGATTCGCATATGCTGGGACTGCTCTTCGAAGACAGCCCGTCGCTCGTCTTGTGTCATCCCCCACCAAGCATCGCTCTTGCGGATCGGGATCAAGGCAGCTTAGGTCGCATCGGCGCGGCCCAGACTTTGCTGTTTGGAGACCAGCTCGTGCTTCTCTGCGCAGACGACGTACCGATCGTTGCTCGTGACTCCGCAGAGGGACCACCCGCAGACGGGCGTACCGGCGAGCCCATTGATCACGTTAACGAACGGGACCGACGGCATCGGCGCACCGATGTAGGCACGTTGGGACCGAACTCGCCAGCTGCCGCCAGAGCCGCCGACAAAAGTAAATAGACGGGTAGACATGCTGCGAAGTTTATGCCGGGAGGTCTGATTACATAGGGAGATGCGTCAGCGTAGTTGCCTCGCACGTCACGGTCAATCTGAGCGCACCCAAAGCCAGGTAGCAAGAACACCTGTCGACGCCCAGGAATGTGCGGATGAAGCCGCCGACGCATAGACGACGCGCCGCGCGATCAGCCGCCGTCCTGATGACTGTGGATCAGGCAACGACGACAGTGCGCTAGAACGAGGACACCTCGAAAGTTCGACCTACGTCAGAAACAACCGCCACCCGCTCTGCACTGCCAGCCCGATCGCCATCACCCACAGGAACACGCGCAGCATCTTCTTGTACGTCTTCGCATCGACGCGATCCTGAATCCGCCACCCGGCCCACATCGTCGCCAACGCAATCCCGGTCAGTGGCAACGACACCAGCAATGCGGTGCGATCGAGCTGGCCGGCCAGCGCCAGCGCGCCGGTCTGGATCATCCTCGCGCTGAGGAAGCACAGGTTCATGATCTGGGTCATCGCGAGCGTCGACAAGCTGAGCGCCGAGAAGTAGATCAACAGCGGCGGCAGCGCGACGTTCACCGAACCCGAGAGAAAGCCGCCGAGAAAGCCCGCCACCGCTCCTGAGGTTTTCGGATGCGTGCGCACGGTGGTCCAGTCGACGCGGTTCAAAGCCTCCTGGCGCAGGTAGACGAACAGTGCGATGGCGAGAAACAGCTTGAGCCAGTCCTGTGGCGCGACGATCAGGATCTGCGTGCCGATCAGCGCGCCGGGGATCGTCCACGCCGCGACAGGCCAGTATCGGCCCAGACTCGCATCGAAGTTGCCACCGCGCACGATGGCGAACAGCCCGGTGATCATGTTCGGAATCACCGTGACGACGATCGCAGTGCGGATATCCATCAGCATCGCGAGCAGCGGTGTCGCGACCACGGGGAAGCCAAAGCCGATTGCCCCTTGCAGCAGTCCGGCGACCGCCACCACCGCGAAGATCGCGACCCATAGCGCGAGCGGGAGATCGACGCTCATCGCTCAGGTGCGCACTGCGCGCCAGACGAGCTACGCCTTCTCACGATGCACGCTCCGAGATCGCGCCCTTCCGCCGCCTCTCACCCTCGCGCGGCGTGGACCGCCGCAACCGACTTCAAGCCGTGCCGCCGACCGTCAGCCCGTCGATTCTCAATGTCGGCTGCCCCACCCCGACCGGCACGCTCTGGCCTTCCTTGCCGCAGGTGCCGACGCCCGAGTCCAGGCGCATGTCGTTGCCGATCATCGTCACGCGCGTCAGCGCATCCGGGCCGTTGCCGATCAGCGTCGCACCCTTGACCGGATAGATCAGCTTCCCGTCCTCGATCAGCCACGCCTCGGCCGCGGAGAACACGAACTTGCCGCTGACGATGTCGACTTGTCCCCCGCCGAAGTTGACCGCGTACAGCCCCTTCTTGATGCTGGCGATGATGTCCTCGGGCGCCTTGTCGCCGCCCAGCATGTAGGTGTTGGTCATGCGCGGCATCGGCACATGGGCGTAGCTTTCGCGCCGGCCGTTGCCGGTGGGCT
>JACMMK010000071.1 GCA_014379045.1 Burkholderiales bacterium | reverse complement strand
GCCTTCGCGCAGCGAGCGGCCGCCGCTGCGTGCGCCCTCGAGGTTGCCCGAGGCGAGGTTCACGCACTGGGCGATCGTGCTGTGGATCTGGCTCGCGTCGAACCCCTGTATCTTCGCGGCCGCCACCGCGGCGCCGAAGATACCGAACACCGGTCCCGCGTGAAAGCCGCGCGCCATCACGGTGGGAATGAACTCTGCGGCCATGCGCAGCATCACTTCGTAGCCGGCCGCAAGCCCGGTGAGAAACGCCCTGCCGGAGCATCCGGTGGTCTCGGCCGCGGCGATCGCTGCAGGCAGGATCGCCGAACCAGGATGCGTGAGCATGCGGAACGTGTCCCACTTGCCGCCTGCGAGAATCATCTCGGCGTTGACGAAGGCGGCGCCGCTCCTGGTGAGCTTGGTGCCGGACACGAGCACCGTGGCGGCGCCGCCGCCACCGGATTCCTCCTCCTGCATCAGTGCCAGCGCCTGCCTGCTCGCCGGCAGATCGCGCGCGAGCAGCGCGGAGGTCAGTGCCTGCAGCGTGACGCCCTTCGCGCGGTCGACGACTTCGGGCGGAAGCTCATCGAAGCGCAGGGGCGCGACGAACGCTGCAAACTGCCGGCTCAGGGATTCGGCCTTGCCGTCGAGTCTTGCCACGGGGAGTCCTCCACGTTGTGGGAGTGCAACGGGTCGACGCTCGTACACACGATGCGCCGGCCAGTATAGAGAAAAGACGCGTCGCGGCGGTGCAAGGTGTTGACCCAGGGCGTTCGCCTCCGGTAGCGTGAACGGGTCAGAACGGCTGAAGCCGTCGCACCGGCCCTGCTCCGCGGGGACCCGTCCCTGGAGGAGCAGCATGACGACTGACGTAGCTCGCGGTGCAGCACGCGCCATCGTGGCGGCGACCCTGTGTTGGGCGGGGAGCGCGTTCGCGCAGGCGGCTTTTCCGACCAAACCGATCCGGCTGCTGGTCGGCGTCGCACCCGGTGGGGCAACCGAAATCATCGCGCGCGCGCTGGCCTCCAAGCTGTCCGAAGGTTATGCGCATCAGGTGATCATCGACTCGCGCCCGGGCGCCAATCACATCGTCGCGGGCGAACTCACCCATCAGGCGCCGCCCGATGGACATACGATGCAGATGATTCCGGAAGGCTTCGTGATCAATGCGTCGATCTATGCGAAGTTGCCGTTCGATCCGGTCAACGGCTTCACCGCGATCGCCGTCTGCGCGAACGTGCCCAATGTGCTCGTGGTGCACCCGTCGTTGCCGGTACGCACGGTCAAGGAGTTCATCGCGCTCGCGAAGAAGCGTCCCGGCGAGTTGAGCTACGGCACCTCGGGCGTGGGTTCGCCGAGCCACATGTCGGCCGAGCTGTTCCAGATACTCACCAAGGTGCAGTACGACCACATTCCATACCGGGGGCAGTCGCTCGCACTCGCGGACGTGCTCGGCGGGCACATACAGTTCGCGTTCCCGAGCGTGCCCGCCGCGATCGGCTACATCAAGTCCGGGCGCATGCGCGCGCTCGGCGTCACCACGCCTGAGCGCTCCTCGGCATTGCCCGAGGTGCCGACGGTGCGCGAAGCCGGCGTGCCGAATTTCGAGGTGAGCGGGTGGTACGGCATCATCGGGCCGCGCGACATGGCGCGGCCGCTGGTCGAACGCCTGAACCGCGACATCAACGCGGCGCTGAAGACCCCGGAGCTGTTCAAGACCTTGTCCGCCCAAGGTGCCGATCCGATCACGACGACGCCGGAGGCGTTTGCCAGGTCGATGGCGGCCGACCGGCAGAAATGGGCCGACGTCGTCAAGAGCGCCGGCGTGAAGGTGCAGCAGTAACGGCGCGAGGTCTCACTGCGGCAGGCGCGCCTGGCAGGCTTGACCGGAAGGCAACGGTTCACGCCATCACTCGATGCCGCGCGCTTCGAACACCTCCGCCATGATCGCGAAACTGTCCTTGGCGGCGGCGATGCCACAGTACGTCCCGCATTGCAGCAGGACTTCCATGATTTCCTCGGCCTCGAGACCGTTGTTGAGCGCGCCGTTGATGTGCAGGCGCAATTCTTCGGGACGGTTCATGGCCGTCAGCAGCGCCAGGTTGATCACGCTGCGGGTCTTGCGGCTCAAGCCAGGCCGACTCCAGATGTGGGCCCAGACGTACTCCGACATCTCGGTCTTCGGGCGCATTAACGGGTCACCGTCTGCCGCCGATTGCTGGATGTGCGCGTCGCCGAGCACCTCGCGCCGGATGCGCCGTGCTGTTGCCAGGCGCTGCGCATGTCCGCGCGTCTGCGTTTCGTCGTGGGCCATGACTCGTCCCTAGCCGGCGGCTGCGAACACTTCACGCGCGGCGCGAAACGCGTCGACGCCGGCGGGCCCGCCGCAGTACGCGTTCGCCTGCAGCAGGACCTCGACGATCTCCTCTTTCGTGCAGCCATTCGCAAGCGCTGTCGTGAGTTGCAGGCGCAGTTCGTTCGGGCGGTTCAGCGCAGTCATCATCGCCAGGTTCAACATGCACCGCGTCTTCGTCTCCAGGCCCGGGCGCGACCACACCAGTCCCCACACGTACTCCGTTTCGAGCTGTTGCAGCGGCATCGCGAAGCGGTCCGCCCCGGCGAGCAGTTTGTCGACATGGTCTTCACCGAGTACTTGTTTGCGAAGCGCGAGTCCGCGCGCATAAAGGTCATCCTGCATAATGAGTTCTCCCATGGGTTCGCAGCATGAAGCCGCTTCGTGGACGACGCTGTTACCGATCGACCGGGGGCGAGGTCACCACGATGAAGGTGAGATCCGTCAGCCCGGTGTTGTACAGCGCATGCTCGCTACCGGGCGCGATAAAGACGACATCGTGCCTGCGCACGACCTGCCGTCGGCCGTCGATCTCCATCAACCCTTCACCGTCGAGCACATGGTAGATCTGCTCCTGGATCCGGTGCCGGTGCGGCGCTACCTGCGCTTTCGGCTGATAGCAGGAAATGCGATAGTCGAAGTACCGGGAGCCGGTCGTGTCCGGCGTCACCAGCATCTTCGAGTACGCGCCGTCCTGGTGACCGTCGTCCGGCCGTTCCCACAGGAACTCGACGACGTTCTTGATGATTGAATTCGGTTCCATCATGCTCTCCGGTAGTGGAAGACAAAAGGTGTGCTGGTGCCGGAACATTGTCCTCCCTGCCGTACAAACGGCAATATTCCCAAGCAGCGTTGCGTGTCGCGAAGCGCCGTTCGAGGCGCTCACCCATCGAGGAGAATCCGCATGGCGTTCACTGGCCGTATCGGGCTGTTGGTGCCCTCATCCAACACCACGGTTGAAACCGAGTTCTTCAAGGTGCTGCCCACCGGCGTCACCTTGCATGTCGCCCGACTCTTCATCGCTGTCGTCAACACCGAATCGATCGCGAAGATGGTCGAGACTCTCGAATCGCAATCGAAGCTGCTCGCGTCGGCCGATGTCGACGTCATCGTGCTGGGTGCGACGGCGCCGAGTTTTCTCAAGGGGCTCGGCTACGACAAGGAGATGAGCAAGCGGATCGAGGACGCCACCGGCAAACCGGCGACGACGACCTCGACCGCGTTGCTGCAGGCGCTGCAGGTGCTCGGCGTGCAGAAGTTGTCGTTGGGGTCGGCGTACAGCCCGAAGGTCAACGACATCTGTGGCGGGTTCATCGAGGCGAACGGATTCGAGGTGGTCGCGAAGGAAGGGCTCGATGTCATCGACAACCTGCAGATCGGCAGGCTGGACGTCGAGACGGCCTACGACCTGGGCCGGAAGGTGGATCGACCGGAGGCGCAGGGGGTCGTCCTGGCCTGTACCAACTGGAAAAGCATGGACATCATCGAGCGGCTCGAGAACGATCTGGGCAAACCGGTACTCAGTACGACCCAAGTGAGCATCTGGGGCGCACTCCGGAAGATCGGCTACGAGGGCAGCATTCCGGGCTACGGACGGCTGCTGCGTACCTTCGCGAAGGAAGCCGTGCCCGCCTGAGCCGGGCGAAACGAAACCGGGTGAAGACGCGCCTTGCAGAGGCGTCCCACCGAACGCAGGAGGAGGCATGTCACGTTTCGCATCCATCCGCTGGGTGGTTGTTGCCGCGACGACCGGGCTGGCAAGCGCGCTGTTCGCGCCGCCTGTCTTCACGCAGTCGTTTCCGGCGAAACCCGTCCGCGTCGTGGTGCCGTTCCCACCCGGCGGCAGCGTCGATGTCATCGCGCGCCTGATCGCGCCCAGGGTCGGCGAACTGATGGGGCAGCCGCTGGTCATCGACAACCGCAGCGGGGCGTCGGGCAACATCGGCGCGGAACTGGTCGCGCGTTCCGCGCCCGACGGTTACACGCTGCTGGCGCACACGATCCCGCTGGTCGCGAACCAGTATCTGTACAGCAAGGTGCCCTATGACGTGCTGAGAGATTTCACGCCGATCTGCCTGCTGTCCGAATCGCCGGCGGTGCTGGTCGTGCATCCTTCGGTGCCGGTGAAATCCGTGCGTGAACTGGTCGCGCTGGCGAAGCGCCGCCCGGGGGCGCTCAACTACGCGTCCGCGGGCACCGGAACCAACCATCACATTGCCGGCGAACTGCTCAATTTCCTTGCGGGTATCGAGATCGCCGCAGTCCAGTACAAGGGCGGCGGGCCGGCCGCCATTGCAACCCTGTCGGGCGAGGTGGGGATCACCTATCCCAACGTGGTGGCCGCCCTGCCGTTCATCCAGTCGAACCGCTGGCGCGCCGTGGGCATCACGAGCGCCAAACGCTCGTCTGCCGCCCCCGATATCCCGACGATCGCCGAGCAGGGCGTGCCCGGCTACGAGTTGACCACCTGGCACGGCATCCTCGCGCCGGCAAATACGCCGCCGGCGATCGCCACGCAGCTGAACGGGTTCCTCGTCAAGGCGATGCGCTCCCCTGAACTCGCCGAGCGCTTTGCCAGGGAAGGGGTCGATGTGCTTGCCAGCACGCAGGAGCAGTTCACCCGGCACATCCAGACCGAGCAGGAAAAATGGGGGCGCCTCATCCGCGAGCGCAACATGAAAGCCGACTAGTGCATGACCGCTTCCTTCGCAGCACTTGAGCCGGAGCGAGATCGTGAGTTTCCCGGAATGAACGAACCGATCTCCCTCGCATTGGGTCGCTTCGCCGCCGCGCTCGACTACGACGCCATTCCATGTCGCGTGCGCGAATGCGCGCGTATGCATCTGCTCGATACCATCGGCGTCGCGTACGCCTCGGCGAGTTTCGAGTTTGCGCAACGGGCACTGCACGGCCTTACCGGTTTCGGCGTCGGCGCTCATGCAGTCATCGGCATGCGCGGCCGGCTCGAGTTGCGCGACGCGGTCCTGATGAACGGCATCCTCGCCCACGGACTCGACTACGACGACACGTCAATCTTCGGACGGGTGCATCCGAGTGCCTCGACGGTCCCGTGCGTGCTTGGACTCGCGAGCCATCTGCGGGTATCCGGAAAAGCGCTGATTGCGGCGTACGTGGCGGGGATCGAGTGTGCCATTCGGATCGGTGGGGCCGCCGCGGGCGGCTTTCAACGGTGCGGTTTCCACCCCACGGGGGTGGTCGGCGCTTTCGGGTGCGCGATCGCGGCCTCGCACCTGCTGCGTCTGACCGCGGAGCAGACCGCCATGGCCCAGGGGATCGTCTACAGCGCGGCAGCGGGCAACCAGGAGTTCACGACCGAAGATGCCTGGACGAAGCGTTTCCATGCAGGGTGGGCTGCGGTGTCGGGGATGAGCGCGGCGATGCTGGCACGCGGCGGATTCGTCGGGCCCCTGCGGCCCTACGAAGGCAGGTTCGGTCTGTACCGGACCTACCTCGACCAGCCGGTTGCCGCCGGGGAACTCGCTCGACTCGTTGGCACGCTCGGTCGCTGGTGGACGTTCGAGCAGGTGGCGCTGAAGCCGGTACCGGCTTGCCATTTCCTGCATGCGATCATTCATTCGACGATCGAAGCCGTCACGCGGGGCGGGCTGGCTCCGGACGACATCGCGTCGATCCACGCGCTGGTGCCGCGTGCAGCCATCGACACCGTATGCGAGCCGCGTGCCGCGAAACTCGCCCCGGTCGACACGTATGGGGCGCAGTTCAGCGTCTACTACGCTGCGGCCTGTGCGGCCGTACAACGACGGTTCACGCTGGCCGATGTCGAGGCGCCGGTGCTGACCGATCCGCGCATTCGTGCGCTCGCTGCGCGCGTCGACTACGCGGAGGATCCGCTATCGAACTTCCCGCAGCACTACTCGGGTGGCGTCGTAGTGAGGACCGTGGACGGCCGGGAGTTCGCCGCGCGCGAAGATATCAATCGCGGCTCGCCGGAGCGGCCGATGATGGCGGCGGAGATTCAACAGAAGTTCCTGGCCAATGCCGCGCGCGTCGTGCCCGCGCCCCGCGCCCAAGCCCTTCTCGATGGGATGCTCGATATCGACGCTGTGGAGGATGTCGGCGCGTTTACTTCGCGACTGGGTCTGAACGAGGAGCGTTGATCGCGGCCGTCAACACACCGCGTGATCGCCGAGGCGGCGTTGCCGTCGGCGTCCAGTGTGCGGTGATGGGCGCTCTGGAGCAGAACACGGCCCCACGCTGCAGATGCGCACCACTTGACCAGTCAAGCCGATCGCACTCGTCGCGAGGTTTGCCTTTGGGCGCGGCGGTCGTACCTCGACGTCGTTCGTCAGCGCGCCGGGATGGCACTCGCGGCCGACTAGCAGAGACAGGCGCCGCGCGCCGCCGCCCTCATTCGGCCGTGATCTTCGCGCGCTTGACCACCGTCGCGTACTTCGCAGTGTCCGCTTTCAGGAACGCGGTGAACTCTGCCTGCGAGATCGTCTGTACGTCGATCGCCTGCTTGAGCAAGACGTCGCGGAACTCGGCGATCGCCACTACCCGCCGCACCTCGGCGCGCAGCCGCTCGGCGATCTCGCGTGGCGTTTTCGCCGGCGCCATCAGCGTGTACCAGGACGGCACTTCGACGCCGACGATCCCCTGCTCGTTCAACGTCGGCACCTCGGGCGCGAGCGGCGAGCGCTTCGGACTCGTCATCGCGAGCGCGTTCAGCCTGCCCGCGCGAGTCAGCGGCAACGCCGCCGTGATCGACGAGAACATCACTTGCGCTTCGCCCGACAGCACCGCCGCGGCTGCCGGCCCTGCGCCCTTGTACGCGATGTGCACCAGGTCGGTGCCGGTGACCATCTTGAACAGTTCGCCCGACAGATGCAGGTTCGCGCCCGAGCCGCTCGATGCGTAGTTGAGCTTGCCGGGATTCGCACGCGCGAACGCGATCAGCTCGGACACCGTCTTCGCCGGCACCGACGGGTGGGTCACGAGCAAGTGGTACGACGAGGCGAAGAAATCGAGGCTTATGAAGTCCTGCATCGGGTCGTAGTTCACCTTCTGCATCGTCGGCGAGATCGACAGCGGCCCGATGAAGCCGAGCAGCAGCGTGTAGCCGTCGGGCTGCGCGCGCGCGGCGAGTTCGGTCGCGTACAGCCCCCCCGCGCCTGCGCGATTGTCGACGAGCACCGATTGCCCGAGCCCCTCCGACAGGCGCTGTGCGAGCGTGCGTGCGATGAAGTCGTTGCCGCCGCCGGGGGCGAAGGGGACGAGGAAACGCACGGCGCGCGACGGAAAGGCTGCTCGGTCTGCGGATTGCGCAAAGGCGCTGTCAACGGCGGCGGTGAACAAGACCGCGAGCGCGCCTTGCAGCACGCGGCGGCGCGGGGGTGCGATACGTAACGTCATTACGGCAGTCCTTTCGCTCGGAGCTTCGACCCATGCAGCCGGAGCAATAAAGGTACCGGATTGCGCGCCGGCGCGACTGTTGGCCGGTGGGCGAGCGCGCGTGCGGCGATTCAGACCTTGAACGTCGACAACACCGTCGGTGCGAATAACGCCTCCGGTGCGAGCGCGCGATCGGCGAGCCCCTGCGCGTGCGCATACCGGCAGAGCGCCTCGAGCGTCGTGCGATTGGCGTCGACGCCGTACGGGAACCAGTCGGCGCCGAACAGCGCACGCATCCGGTCGCAGGTGTCCTTCAACCACGGCAGTGGCGCATGCGACATGCCGATGTTGTCCATCCGGGCCATCGAACGGCGCCGCGCTTCATCGAACGCGCGATACAGATTCATCGCCACCCACGGGTGACGCGTGAGCACCTCGGTGCGGATGCCCACCGCGTGCATGATCGGGTAGATGCCGGTCGCGCGGTACCAATCTTCCTCGGCGGCGCGATAGTCGGGGAACAGCCGCACGATGCCCTTGCCCGGCGCCTGCACGAACGCGCGCGGCGGGCTCGCGGTCATCGCGCAATCGATTTCGCCCGACAACAGCATGTCGTTGAGCGTGCGCGTCGGTTCGGGTCGCAGGCGTACGCCCTGGGGCAACGTGAGCTTGACCTTCTCGGTGCGTCCCGCGTCGTTGAGTCCTGCCTGCACCCACTCGATCGAGGCGAGCGGCAGCCCCGCCGTGTCGGCGAGGAAACCGCGGCCGTAGATGCCCGCGGTCTGTCCCCATTCGGGAATGCCGATCGTGCGGCCGATCAGATCGGAGGCGCTGCGGATACCGCCGTCTTCGCGCACATAGAACATCGAGTGGCGGAACGCGCGCGACGGGAACACCGGAATCGCGGTGACCGAGTCGTCGCCCGCCGCGCGCAGCGCGACATACTTGCCGATCGAGACTTCGGAGATGTCCCATTCCCGATGCAGCAGCGAGCGGTAGAAGATCTCCTCGGTGGGCAGGTGACTCACCACCAGATCGATGCCTTCGACTGGAACACGTCCGGTAACCAGATCAGTGACATGGTCGTATTCGCCGATGGCGATCGATAGGGTCAGGCGGGGCATGGCGACTCCAGGGTCGGTTCGAAAGCAGTGAGGAGGGATGAATCGCGTACCATCGGCCGCGACGATTTCTTCGCGGTCGTGGCGAATTCCGGCGCTGCCGCCGATCAACGGGCTCGATGGCGCTTCGATTCGACGATATCGGAAACCGGCTGCGGGCGTTCAGGCTCGGCTCCGGACTCTCCGCCGACGAGATCGCGCGTCGGCTCGACATCTCGCGCGCGGCGCTCTACCGCTTCGAGAAGGGCGAACTCGCGAAGATCGACACGCTCGAGAAGTTGTCCGAACTGCTCGGCGTGTCGGTGCCGACGCTGCTCGGCGTCGGCGTCGAGTACATCGGCTCGGCGGTCGCCTACTTCGAGCGGCTGCGCCAGATCGAGGAGAGCGCCGACCAGATCATCGTGCTGGCCGGGCCGATCT
>JACMMK010000070.1 GCA_014379045.1 Burkholderiales bacterium | reverse complement strand
GGGGATCAGTGCGGCGATGCTCACGCGTGCGACCCGTACAGCGCGAGGGCTTCGAGCGCGGCCTCGCGCTGCGTCTCGCCCGCCGCCGGCGGTAACGTGAGCCCCGGCAGGCGCAGCCCGAAGGCGCTGCCCGCGGTATCGGCTTCGAGCACCCAGCGGGCGAGTCGTGACAGGCGCGCCTCGTCGCCGAGCGACCCCGGCAACTGGTCCCAGTCGAGCCAGACCTGGGTACCCGAGTCACCGACGAACTGTTTGGTGAGCAGCCCCTGACCACGCGCCACGGCCTTCCACGCGATGCGCTGCGGCGAGTCGCCGACATGCCACGGGCGCAGTCCCGCGAAATCGTCCTGGCCGGCCGAGCGCAGTGCACGTGCGCCGTCGGCCGAAGCCCCGACCGGGATCGGACTCAGCGTCGACTCGGGGCGCGGGTAGACGATCGCGAAACGATCGGCCTCGACATAGGCCCACGCGTAGAACAGACCGAGCGGATAGCGCGTGAAGACCGTCAGCCGCCCGGGGTGCAGACGTCCGCGACGCAGCGCCGGGACGCGCAACGTGCAGCGCCCCGATTGGCGCGCGGGACAGTCGGTCGCCTGCGTCGCCGCCGATTCGTGCGCGATGCCGACCGCGTAGCGCGTCAGCGCGTGCGGATTGTGCAGCGTGATTTCGAAACGCGCGGTCTCGCCGGCGAACGCGCGTGCGCCCGGCACCACGTCGACCTCGAGTCCCGACAGGTTGCGAAACGCGTGCAGGATCGACACGATCGCCATCGAACCGAGCAGGAAGGTGAGCACGAAGCCGAGGCTGAGCGCGTAGTTGATCGAGCCGCCCAGCATCACCAGCAACACCACCCCGAACAACACGCCATGGCGTGTGGGCAGCAGGAAGATGCGCCGCTGCGTGAGGCGGATCGGGGGCAGTTCGCGTCCGCGCCGATGGAACACCCAGTCGAGCAGCGTGCGCGCGAGCAGCGTCGGCGGTTTCATCGGCAGCAGCGCGCGCCGCCGGCGCTTCAGGGGATCGCGACGTCGGCCAGAAGCCGATCGGCGACGTCCTGTCCGGGCAGCGCGCTGGCGAGCGCGTGCCCGTGCAGCCGATGTCCCACCACCGACGGCAGCACCGCCTGCACGTCTTCGGGCTCCACCTGGGCACGGCCGTCGATGAACGCCCATGCGCGCGCGCCGTTGAGCAAGGCGAGGCCGGCGCGCGGCGACAGTCCGTGGGCGAGGTCGGCAGCACGGCGGGTATAGGCGAGCAACGCCTGCACATAGTCGATCAGTGCCGGCGCGACGAAGATCGCGCGCGCCTCGCGCTGCAGGCCGACCAGATCGCCGACCTGCATGCAGGCGGGAAGGTCGTCGATCATCGTGCGCCGCTCGGCGCCGGCGAGCAGCGCGCGCTCGGCCAGCGCATCCGGATAGCCGAGGCGTATGCGCATCAGGAACCGATCGAGCTGCGACTCGGGCAGGTCGAAGGTGCCTATCTGGTGCGATGGATTCTGGGTTGCGATGACGAAGAAGGGGTCGGGCAGCCGGCGCGTGGCGCCCTCGATCGTCACCTGATGCTCCTCCATCGCCTCGAGCAGGGCGCTCTGGGTCTTCGGCGTCGCACGATTGATCTCATCGGCGAGGATCAACTGCGCGAAGATCGGCCCGGGATGAAAGGCGAAGGTCTTCGCGGTCATGTCGAATACCGAGACGCCGAGGATGTCCGCCGGCAGCAGATCGCTCGTGAACTGGATGCGGTGGAAGTCGAGCCCGAGCGATTTCGCGATCGCGTGCGCGAGGGTGGTCTTGCCCACGCCCGGCAGATCTTCGATCAGCAGGTGTCCGCGGGCGATCAGGCAGGCGACCGCGAGTCGGACCTGGTCGGTCTTGCCCAGGATGACGGTTCCGACCTGGTCGATGACGCGGTGAATGAGTTGGGCCATGGCTCTCGAGATTACGGCACTGCGCCCGCGATCTTGATCGAATCTGCGCCGTGCGGCAGCCCGCCGATGCGCGTCCATCCGGGCCGGGTCGGGTAAGCTGCGGCGTTGCCCGGCACCGAAGTCGCCCCCGCCTGTCCGACAGGCGCGACGCGCGAGCGCACTAAAAAAGTCCTGCACGATGACGACAGCCTGGATCACCCACGCGAGTTGCCAGCTCCACGACATGGGCGAGCACCACCCCGAATGTCCCGAACGCCTGCAGGCGATCGAGGCGGCACTGGCGCGTCACCCGGCACGGTGCTGATGGGCAGCGCCGGCGTGGGCAAGTCCACGATCGCCATGCACTACGCCGTGAGGGCCGCGAAGAACGGGGAGCGGGTGGCGAT
>JACMMK010000069.1 GCA_014379045.1 Burkholderiales bacterium | reverse complement strand
CCAGTACGCCAGCGATGAGTACCGGCGACTGATCAGCGAGTATCGGATGATTCAATCGATGAGCCGACGCGCGAACTGTTGGGACAACGCGGCGATGGAGAGCTTCTTCAAGACATTGAAAGTGGAGCGAGTCCATCGTCTGCGCTACGAAACCCGCGCCGCGGCGAAGCTCGATATCGTCGACTGGATCGAAGGCTTCTACAATCATGACCGCATTCACTCGTCGATCGGATTCAACACGCCGGTCGATGCCGAAGCCAGGCTCATGGCTGCGTGATGTGGTGTACGTGAAATCTAGGCAAGGTCAGGCAGGATTCGCTGGCTTCGTGAGGAAAATGGGCGTTAAGAAAGACGCCGCAGTGTTTCTGGCTGATCTGGGCAAGTGGTTTATTAGGCTTATCGTTCTCGTCGTCGCCTTTGATGCTCTCGGGCTCCCTGCGGTCTCCGACGTGTTGCGTCAGCTCCTGCTGTGGTTGCCGAATTTAATTGTAGCGATGGTCGTGTTAATCCTGGGCGGGTTGGTCGCCGAAGCAGCGTCGAGCCTCGTGCGGGGTGCTACCGCCGAAGCTGGGTTCGATAATCCAGAGCGTCTAGCCAAGCTCGCGAGTGTTGCGGTGTGGGCGTTTGCGGTCGTTATTGCTGTCAACCAAATTGGGGTCGCTGCCACGCTGGTTAACACGCTGTTTATGGGCTTAGTAGGTGCGCTCGCTCTGGCTCTTGGTCTAGCCTTTGGACTAGGCGGCCGGGAAACTGCGGCCGAAATCGTCAAGAAATGGTATGAGCAGGGCAAGCAGGCGGCCCCCAAGATCGCGGAGGCGGGTGATCGTCTCGACGCGAAGGTGAAGGATCAGGCCGCATCTCTTAAGCCCTCACCACGGTAGCAGCCCGCGGGCTAGGTTCGCCCTGCGGCAAGCGCTGGGCCAACAGAACGCCGCCGGCGGCCGCGATTGGCGCCTACAACTGGCTTTTCAGCAGGCTTGCGACCCGTTCCAGCAAACGTTCGGTCCAAGGTCGCGCCTGCCATTCGGTCAGCGTGATGCGACGAGCCAGGCCCCAGTCTTGGTCGAACACCTGCCGCTGGATGGCACCGAAGTCACGGTTGAGCACGTTCAGATTGGCCTCGTCGTTGAGCCGGAACGATCGGTTGTCGAAGTTCGTCGAGCCCACCGACGAGAACACGCCATCGACGACGAGGCCCTTGACGTGAAACATGGTCGGCTGGAACTCGGCAATCTCGATGCCGGCTTGCAGCATCGGGCCCCAGCTGCCGCGCGACGCCTTGCGCACGACTTCGGAATCGATGTGTCCGCTGGGCACGATGACGCGAACCTTGACGCCGCGGCGCGCTGCGTCGACCAGGGTCTGGACCGTCATCTCATCCGGCACGAAGTAAGAATTCGCGAGGTCAATGCTGCGCTTGGCCGCCGTGATGGCCAGCATGTACATCAGCTGCATGCTTTCGCTGCCGCCGCTGGGTGAACTGCTGAACATCTGGGCTGCCAGGTCGCCGGCGGGCTTGAGTGCGGGGAAATAGGCGTCCCCATGCAGCACGTCACCGGTGACCCGCATCCAGTTGTCGAGAAAGACCGACTGCATCTGCGCCACCACCGGGCCCTCGACACGAAAATGGCTGTCGCGCCACTCCTGTGGGTTGCGGGCCTGGCCGCGCCAGTGGTCGGCGATGCCGACACCACCGGTGTAGCCGATGCGGCCGTCGACAACCAACAGCTTGCGGTGGGTGCGGTTGTTGAGCTTGTTCCAGTGGTTCCAAGCGGGCTCGTGGAAACGCTCCACCTGCACGCCGGCCTTCTTCATCTCGTCAACCAGGGCCTGCTCCATCTTCAGGCTGCCGACCCAGTCGAGCAGCACATGAACGCGCACGCCAGCGCGGGCTCGCTCTTCGAGCGCGTCGACGAATTCGCGGCCGATGCTGCCTGACCAGTAAATGTAGGTTTCGAAGGTGATCGTCGACTTTGCGGCTCGGATCGCGGCCAGCATCGACGGGAAGATCTGGTCGCCATTGAGCAAGGTCTCGACCTTGTTGCCTTCAACGATCTGCGGGCCGAGCAACGCGCTGAGTGAGCGTCGGAACTCGCCATCGTCGCTTTCGTACAAGCGTGGCAGCTTCTGCTCGATCTTCTTTTCGGCGCCGGTCCAGTTCTGCACCAGCAGCACGGTGGCCAGGGTGGCCGCGGCCGTCACCACGACCATCGCGAGACGTGACTTTCTCAATGACGAGCGGAACACAGACACCTTACTCCTGGACAGGCATAGTCACCGGGGCGCAAAAGGCCGCAACGTCATTGGAGTCAGCGCCCCGCACTGACCTGCGCGTGTGATCCGGCGCGCGCTGTCCGTCCGAGAGCCATGAGACTTGCCCAAGCGTGTGGTAAGAGCGTGTGGTAAGAGCGTGTGGTAACAACGGCAGTCAGCTACACCGTTCTCCCTAGGGAAAAGGTCTACACGCTGAACTGGCGGAGAGGGTGGGATTCGAACCCACGGTAGGCTTGCACCTACGCCTGATTTCGAGTCAGGTACATTCGACCACTCTGCCACCTCTCCGGCAGCGGCCGATTTTACACGCATCCCTGTGCCGCGCGCGTTGCGCCGACGCGTTGCTTAGAGCGTGACTTAACCCGCAACCGATGCGCGGGCACCGTGGCACAATCGCCCCCCCGCCGGCTGTCCGGGGAAGGCCGATGCAGCAGTCCTTATCGCCGTCGCTGTCATTACCGTTGCCGTTGTCGTTACCGCCGCTGTCGTCGCGAGTGCGTACGCGTTCGAAGTTCCGAAGCGCGTTGCTCGCACTGACCACGGGACTTCTTGCAGCCGGTTGCATACCGTCCGAAAACGTCGACGTCGTCAAGCCGCTGGTCGAGGGCGGTGAACTCGTCGTGCTCACGCATCAGAGCGCGACCACCTTCTACCAGGACGGCGAAGGTCGACATGCCGGGCTCGAGTACGAACTCGTCCACCGCTTCGCGGCCGAACACGGCTACACGGTCCGCTTCATCGCGCTCCCGCAATTCTCCGCCGTGCTGCCGGCACTGAAGAAGCACCGTGGACACCTTGCGGCGGCAGGCGTCACCGTCACCCCGGAGCTCGCGTCCCAGTTCACGTTCGGCCCGCACTACCAGGAGATCGCGCTCGAAGTCATCTACGACGTGGACAAGGCGCGTCCGCGCACTCTGGACGATCTGATCGGCAAGCGGGTCGATGTGCTCGATGGCTCGCTCGCGGTTACCGAACTTGCCCGCCTCAAGTCAAAGCTGCCGCAACTAAAGTGGAACGCAGTCCCCGCGCGCGACATCGAAGCGATCGTCGAGCGGGTCAGCGGTGGCCTGGCCGACATGGCCGTCGCCGAATCCCACGCGGTCGACGTCGCGCGCAACTACCACACGTCGATCTCGACCGCCTTCTCGATCGGACCGGCGCGCAAGCTCGCGTGGGTGATGGCGAAGGACGCCGATCCGGTGCTGGTCAAGCAGCTCGACGCGTTCTTCACGCGCATCCGCCGCGATGCCACGTTGACGCGGCTGGTCGACAAGTACTACGGGCATCTGCAGCGGCTGACCGACGCCGATATCCTGCATTTCATGAACCGGGTGCGCACGGTGCTGCCGCTCTACCGCAAGCACTTCCACGACGCACAGGATCTGACCGGCATCGACTGGCGCCTGCTCGCGGCACTCGGCTTCCAGGAATCGCACTGGGATCCGAATGCAGTCTCGCCGACCGGCGTGCGCGGATTGATGATGATGCAGGACGACACCGCCGCGCAGATGGGGGTCAAGAACCTGCTCGATCCGCGCCAGAACATCCTCGGCGGTGCGCGTTACCTCGCGATGCTGCGCGACGTGCTCGCGCGTGCGCCGGAACCCGATCGCACCTGGATCGCGCTGTCCGCCTACAACATCGGCTTCGGTCATCTGGAAGATGCGCGCTCGATCGCGCGTCACCGGAAGCTCGATCCGAACCTCTGGGTCAACGCGAAACAGGTCCTGCCGCTGCTGATGCGCCCCGAGGTCGCCGAGCAGACGAAGTTCGGCTACGCGCGCGGTGGCGAGGCGGTGATCCTCACCGAGAACGTGCGCCAGTACTACGACATCCTGCAGCGGGTCGAGGCGCCGCATCGACCCGAGTTCGAAAGCCTGCGCGAAGAGATCGCGTTGCTGCCGGCGCAGGTGCGCGCGCCCGCACTCAAGGGGCCATGAGTCGCCGCGCGCAGCCGCACCTCACTGCGCACGGATCTTCGCTGCCCGCGCGACGCGCACCTGGGTATCGATGTCGGCCTTGATCTGCAGCGCGAACTCCTCGGGCGTATTGCCGACCGGCACCGCCCCCAATGCCTCGATACGCTCGCGCACTTCCGGGTGTGTCACCGCTTTGACGATCTCGCCATGGAGCCGGCGAACGATCGGCACCGATGTCTTCGCGGGCGCGAACAAGCCGAACCAGGCGACTGCCTCGAAGTCGGGTAGTCCGGCCTCGGCGAAGGTAGGCAGGTCGGGTAACGTCGGCACTCGACTGTTCGAGCCGATGGCGAGCGCCCGCAACCTTTTCGCCCGGATGTGCGCGGACTGAGACTGCATCGAATCGAAGGCCGCCAACACATGACCGGCCATCTGGTCGGCGATCGCCGGTGCGCTGCCCTTGTACGGCACATGGAGCATCTGCGCCCCCACCCGCTGGTTGAAATACTCCCCCAGCAGATGCGGGTAGCTGCCGATCCCGAACGAAGAGAACGTTACCTTGCCGGGATTGGCGCGCGCGTAGGCAATGAACTCCTTGAGCGTGGTCGCCGGCACGGACGGGTGCACCGACAACAGAAACGGCGAGTCGACCAGCTTTGACAGCGGCTTGAAGTCACGGATCGGATCGAACGGCAGCTTGTCGTGCAGCGCCGTGTTCGACGCGAAATTTCCGATCGTGCCCAGCAGCAGCGTGTAGCCGTCGGGGGCAGCCTTGGCGGTAAGCTCCATCGCGATGATGCCCGCGGCTCCCGCGCGGTTGTCGACAACGAAGGTCTGCCCCATGTTTTCGCCCATCCGCGCGACCACGGGCCGCACGATGAAGTCCGAGCCGCCGCCTGCAGCCGAACTGACGATGACTCTGACCGGGCGGTTCGGATAATCAGGTTGTGCGGAAGCGTTTGCCGCAGCGAGCAGCACGAACGAACACAGTAAGCGCAAGACAGACCGACTCATCGCAGCACTCCTCCATCATGTTCCTGGAAAGCATGCTTCTTGACCTGGCATGCATTGACGATCAACCCCCGACCGACGAAGTAATCGCCGTAGTGCCGCTCATGTAAGGCTGCAACACCGTCGGGATGTCGATGCCGCCATCGGCGCGCTGATAGTTCTCCATGATCGCCACCAGCGTACGCCCTACCGCGAGCCCCGACCCGTTCAGCGTGTGCACCAGTTCCGGACGCCCCTTGTCGTTGCGATAGCGCGCCTGCATCCGCCGCGCCTGGAACGCCTCGAAGTTGCTGCACGAAGAGATCTCGCGATACCCCTGCTGCCCGGGCAACCATACTTCGAGGTCGTAGGTCTTCGCCGAAGCGAAGCCCATGTCGCCGGTACAGAGCAACATCGTCCGGTACGGCAGTGCGAGCTTCTGCAGGATCGCCTCGGCGTGCGCGGTCAGAACTTCGTGCGCAGCATACGATTCGTCCGGACGCACGATCTGCACGATCTCGACCTTGTCGAACTGATGCTGGCGGATCATCCCACGCGTGTCGCGCCCGTACGACCCCGCCTCGCTGCGGAAACACGGGCTGTGGCAGACGAACCTGAGCGGCATCGCATCGGCGGCGACGATCTCGTCGCGCACGATGTTGGTGACCGGTACTTCCGCGGTCGGAATCAGATACAGCGCAGGGTCCTCGCTACCGCCGCGAGGAACCTTGAACAGGTCTTCCTCGAATTTCGGCAGCTGGCTGGTGCCATGCAGACTTTCTGCATTCACGAGGTACGGGGCATACACCTCGGTGTAGCCATGTTCGAGCGTGTGCACATCGAGCATGAATTGCGCGAGCGCGCGATGCAACCGCGCGAGCGGCCCCTTCAGCAGCGAGAAGCGCGGGCCGGCAATCTTCGTTGCGGTGGCGAAATCGAGCAAGCCGAGCGCTTCGCCGAGATCGACGTGGTCCTTGACCGGGAAGTCGAACGTGCGCGGCGACCCGACGACACGCACCACCGCGTTGGCATCGGCCGAGTCGCCATTCGGCACGCTCTCGTGTGGCAGATTCGGTACGGTCGACAGAAACGTTTCGAGCTCGGCCTGAAGTTGCGCAAGCCGCTTTTCGTCGGACCCGAGCTCGTCGGCGAAGGCACCGACTGAAGCCTTGAGCGCGGCCGCATCCTCGCCGCGCTTCATCGCTTCGCCGATCTGCTTCGACATCTGGTTGCGGCGCGCCTGCAGTTCCTGCGTATGCATCTGCACGCGCTTGCGTTCGGCTTCGAGGGCGAGGAAGCGGTCGCGCTCGAACACGAAGCCGCGGTCGGCAAGGCGGGCGACGACAGGGTCGAGATCGGCGCGCAGCAGTTGGATGTCCAGCATGGCGAGGGGGTCCGGCGCAGTACAGGAAGCGTTGACGATCGAAGACCGGCGATTCTACGGACTCACCGCCCTCGAGTCATGCAGCGGTTGCGATTGTTGACACCGCCACGCCGGCCGCCTTAACGTCCGAGTCACAACGACAACGCAGAACAACAACGCAGTTTCGAATCGAGGAGACGCCGATGGCTTCGACGATGCGACCGCCCGATCCCGCACCGCGCCGCCCCACGCTCACGCTGCCCGCGGGCAGTTGCGACTGTCATTCGCATGTGTTCGGACCGGCCGCGCAGTTCCCCTACGCGCCGACACGAAGCTATACGCCGCCGGATTGTCCGACCGACGACTACGTGCACATGCTGAAGACGATCGGCTGCGAACGCGCGGTGATCGTGCAGCCGAGCTGCTACGCGACCGACAACTCGGCCACGCTCGACGCGCTGCGCTCGGGCAAGTTCGCATTCCGCGGGGTCGCGGTGATTTCGGGCGAGGAGTCCGATGCCGAGCTCGCGTCGATGCACGAAGCCGGCATCCGCGGCGTGCGCCTCAACCTGTACACCAAAGGTGCGGTACTCAGCCTCGACGATGCGACCCGGCTCGCAGAGCGCATTCGTCCCCTCCGCTGGCATCTGCAGATCTACGCCGATGTCTCGAAGCTTCCCGATCTCGACGATCTGCTGCGTCGCCTCGGCGGCACCGTGGTGATCGATCACATGGGGCACCCGCAGGTAGAGCACGGCGTCGAGGCGCCGGCGTTTCGCGCGTTGACGCGCGCGCTCGCCGACGGGCGGTGCTGGGTCAAGCTCTCGGGTGCCTACCGATTATCGAAGCGCCATCCCGACTATCCCGACGTGAGCCCGTTCGCACGCGCACTGGTCGCGGCCAACCCGCAGCAGCTGGTCTGGGGCAGCGACTGGCCGCATCCGAACTTCGACGGTCCGATGCCGAACGACGCCGACCTGGTCGAACTGCTGCGCGACTGGATTCCGGACGCTTCGGTGCGCGAGAAGATGCTGGTCGACAACCCGGCCCGGCTCTACGACTTCTGAGGGGAGAAGTGATGGAATTCGCGATGAACCGATCGACGCGCGCCGCCGTGACCGCGAAGTTCGCAGTCGTGTCCACGCTGGCCTTGTTCGCAGACACGACGCACGCACAGCCCGCGTATCCGAGCAAGCCGCTGCGGTTGATCGTGCCGGTTGCCGCCGGCGGCAACCAGGACCTGATCGCGCGCAACGTGATGCAGCGCGTGTCCGAACTCCTCGGCCAGACCGTCGTCGTCGAGAATCGCCCCGGCGTCAGCGGTGTGGTCGGTGCCGAGTTCGTCGCACGCGCGCTGCCCGACGGCTACACCTGGCTGTCGATCGCCAACACCTTCGTCACCGTGCCGGCCGTGCTGCCGACCGTTCCGTACGATCCGGTGAAAGACTTCGTCACCGCGAGCGTCATCGCGACGATCCCGCAGGTGCTGGTGGTCAACCCGGCGCTTCCGGCCCGGACGGTGAAGGAACTGATCGCCCTGGCACGCACGCGTCCGGGACAGTTGAACGTCGCGATGTCCGGCGCCGGCAGCACCGGCCACATGGCCTCGGTCGCGTTCAGCCGCGCCGCGAAGATCGAAGTGACCCACGTACCGTACAAGGGGAACGCACCCGCGTTGATCGACGTGATCGGCGGCCATGTATCGCTGATGTTCGATCAGGTGAGCACGTCGATCCCGCAGATCCGCAGCGGCAAGCTGCGCGCGCTCGGCGTCACCAGCGCGCAGCGCTCGGCGCTGCTGCCCGACGTACCGACGATCGCCGAGTCGGGCGTGCCGGGTTACGAGGCGTCGACCTTCAACGCCGTGCTCGCCCCCGCTGCGGTACCGCGCGAGATCGTCGCGCGCGT
>JACMMK010000004.1 GCA_014379045.1 Burkholderiales bacterium | reverse complement strand
CGCACGCACCGAGCGCCCAGGGGGACGCAGGCGCGCGCGCACACGCGGGCCGGAATGCGGGCTGGATCTACTCGGCACTCGCAGCCGGCGCGTGTGTGCGGCTCGGCGTCGTCGTCGGCGGCATGCAGAAGTCGGGCGTACTCGATGAACTCGTGCTGCTCGCGTGGGCGAGTGGCGCGGTCCTCGTCACCTGGATGGCGCTGCGTGCGCGCCCGACGCGTGCGGCTGCATTCTAGTCGGACCTGCACAGTGCGCCGGCTGCTCGAATCATCCAATCGTCTCGATCGCCCCAGGGGATGGCTTCGATGACCCACATCATCCATCGCAATCCAGCTATCTCGATGCCGGTCGCCGTGGCCGGCGACGGCTGCTGGGTGATCGACCGGGACGGACGCCGTTATCTCGATGCCTCCGGTGGTGCCGCCGTGTCGTGTCTCGGCCACGGCCACGCCGAGGTGGTGGCGGCGATCAAGGCGCAGGTCGATCGACTCGCGTATGCGCATACGAGCTTCTTCACCAGTGAGCCGGCCGAGGCGCTCGCCGAGCATCTGATCGCGCATGCGCCGCCGGGCATCGAGCATGTCTATTTCGTCTCGGGCGGATCGGAGGCGATCGAGACGGCGCTGAAGCTCGCGCGGCAGTACTTCGTCGAACTCGGGCAACCGCAGCGCCGTCATCTGATCGCGCGCCGGCAGAGTTATCACGGCAACACGCTCGGTGCGATGTCGGTCGGACACCGCGAGTCGGCGCGTCGCATGTTCGAACCGTTGCTGATGCCGGTGACCCATGTTGCGCCCTGCTACGCATACCGTGACCGCGCACCGGGCGAGCGCGACGAAGCGTATGCGCAGCGGCTCGCCGACGAACTCGACCGTGCCATCGTCGCACTCGGCCCGGACACGGTGATCGGCTTTCTCGCCGAGACCGTCGGCGGTGCCACGGCCGGCAGCGTGCCACCGGTGCGCGGTTACTTCGAGAAGATGCGCGCCGTCTGCGACCGCTACGGGGTACTGCTGATTCTCGATGAGGTGATGTGCGGGATGGGACGCACCGGCACGCTGAACGCCTGCGAACAGGAAGGCGTCGCGCCCGACCTCATGGTCGTGGCAAAAGGCCTCGGCGCCGGGTACCAGCCGATCGGCGCGACGCTCGCCTCGGGGCGCGTGTACCGGCCGATCCTCGAAGGCTCGGGCGCGTTCGCGCACGGCCACACCTACATCGGTCACCCGATGGCGTGCGCCGCCGCGCTCGCGGTACAGCAGATCGTCCAGCGCGACAACCTGCTGGCGCGCGTACGCAGTCAGGGGGCGAAACTGCACGCCGCGCTGCTCGATCAATTCCGCGAACATCCTCATGTCGGCGACGTGCGCGGACGCGGCTTGTTCTGGTCGATAGAACTCGTCGCCGACCGCGCGACCGATGCGCCGTTCGCGCCCGCCCGTCGGCTGCACGCGCGCGTCAAGGCGGAGGCGATGGCGCGCGGATTATGCGTCTACGCGATGGGTGGCACCATCGACGGTGCGCGCGGCGACCATGTGCTGCTGGCTCCACCGTTCATCGTCGGCGACGATGAACTGGTCGAGATCGCGACTCGACTGCGCGCTGCGGTAGATGCGGCCATCGCAGCGGATGGCGGCGCCTGACGCTTCCGGCCGTCTGGTGTGGTCCTGTTCTTGCTTTTTCGACCCCATTACCGCCGATGAGGCGTCCAATGCGCCAATGACAGCGTAAGTCCATGCACTGGCCTTGCGGTGAATCACGCGCCCAGGGAATCGCGCACTGTCGATCATGCGTGCCGGCGTGCGAAAGGTTCCGTCCGTAATGCCGATAAGGAACGCTGCCTACTCTCGCTTCCGGAGTTCTACCCATGCATGACTTCGACATTACCGCCGCGTTGCGCACCGCGTTCATCCTCGCGCACGTGCTGGCGTTCACGGTCGCAGCGTCCGCGGTCGCGTTCGGCGATTTCGCTATCTTCGGTCGTCGCCGCGTCGATCTTGCGCTTCTGAGCAAAGCCACGCAGATCGTCACCTTCGCGCTGATTGCACTGTGGATCACGGGGCTTGCGGTGATCTGGCTCGACACGCGCTTCGCCCTGGCCGCGATGATGAGCAATCAGAAGCTGCTGGCCAAGCTGACGGTCGTGACGTTGCTGACACTGAACGGCATCGCGCTGCACCGGTTGGCGTTTCCCAGATTTCGTCTGCCGCAACGCGATCCTGGGCGTGCCGCGCTGCTGTCCTCGGTGCTGGGCGCGATCAGCGGCGCCACGTGGCTGTTCGCGGCGTTCATCGGTGTCGGCCGCGCGGTCGCGCCGGCGCTGGGCTATTCGGGCTTCATGGCGCTCTATGCGGCGGTGGTCGTCGGCGGCATCGGCTTCGGTGTGCGCTTCGTGCGTCCCCGTCTGGTGCCCCGACTGAACCGCCCGGGCGTGCGCGGCCGCGCTTCCGCATCGAGCTGAGTCGCCGCGGTTTGCGGGACCGACGCGCGGGCACGCGCGAAGTCCGCGGCGATCCGGGTCTGTGCGCGCCGAACGGACTAGTCCCGTGACCGATGTCACGGCCCGCGGGTGACCGAGTGACGTGCGTGTAACGCAAAGGGAACGTTAAGGTTCGCGACCAGGATTTTTCGTCGTTCCCTTCTTCGTCACTCCCACCAAGGCGCTTCCATGCACACTCTTTCGCTGCGCACGCTTGCCGTCGCAACCGCGTTCGCCGGGCTGCAGGCCACCTCTGCGGTCGCCGCCAATCTGGTCGCGAACGGCAACTTCGAACTCGGCAACACCGGCTTCAGCTCCGATTACACCTACTCGAATCCGGTGCCGGACACCAACGGTTTCCCCGAGCGCAACTACACGGTCGGCGCGAACCCGTTCGCGTGGCACAACCTGTTCGTGCCGCTCGCCGATCACACGACCGGTTCCGGCCTGATGTTCATCGGCAACGGTTCGAGCAATACCACCGATCGCGTCTGGTTCCAGTCGATCAACGGCGTAACGATCGGCCAGAGGTATTTCTTCGAGGCGTTCGTCGCGAATGTCTGCTGCAACCCGTCGGGTCCGCAGGGTGCAGCCGTCGCCACGCTTTCGTTCTTCGCGAACGGCGCCTTGCTCGGCACGCGCACGACCAACCAGCTCGGCATCTGGGAAGGGCTGAGCACCGACTGGATCGCCGATTCGGGCACGGTCGATCTCATGATCCTGAACAGCCAGGCCGCATTGACCGGCAATGACTTCGCCGTCGACGACATCAACTTCAGCATCACCTCGACCACGGTCGTGCCGGTGCCGGGTGCGCTGCCGATCATGCTCTCCGGTCTGGTTGCGATCGGCTGGGCCGCGCGTCGCGGAGACAAGAAAAAGGCCGTGCGCAGCAAGTCGTAAGGCGTCGCTCGCAGCGACCTGTCGTGGGCAGGTCGTCGCGGCGCCCGTATCAGTCGAGCGCCGCGACGATCGCTGCACCCATCGTCGTCGTGTCGCCCTCACCCCCGAGATCGCGCGTCAGCGCGCGCTGATCGGCAATCACGCGCTCGACCGCGCGTTCGATCAGTCGTGCGGCCTCCAGTGCGGCGGGCAGTGGCCGCTGATGCCCGAGCCATTCGAGCAGCATCTTTCCGGACATGATCATCGCGTACGGGTTGGCGAGGTTGCGCCCCGCGATGTCCGGCGCCGACCCGTGGGTGGCCTGCGCCATCGCCTGGCGTTCGCCGATGCACAGACCGGGTGCGAGCCCTAGACCGCCGACCAGCCCCGCACCTTCGTCGGTAAGAATGTCGCCGAACTGATTGGTCGTCACCACGACGTCGTAGGGTTGCGGCGCCATCACCAGCTTCATCGCGAAGCCGTCGACCAGCACTTCGTCGAAGGCTACATCGGGATACTCGGTGGCGACCTTCCTGCATTCTTCGGCGAACATTCCGCAGGCAAGGCGGAACACCGGCTCCTTGTGGACCGCCGTCACGCGTTTGCGCGCGCGCGTGCGCGCGATCTCGAACGCCGCGCGCGCGACGCGGTTGGAGCCGCGGCGCGTGATCACCCGGTGGCCGATCGTGATGTCGTCGTTCGGGCGAAACTCGCCGGTGCCGGCGATGGTCACGCTGCCCGACTGCATGCCCTCGGTCACCTCGCGCAGGAACACGATGTCGACGTTCTTGTGGATCGACGCGATGTTCGGATAGGACTTGACCGGCTTCACGTTCGCGAACAGCTCGAACATCTTGCGCAGCGGCGGGTTGATCCAGGTCGGGTCGCTGCGCGGGTAGGCGTTGTGTCCGATCGGACCCTGCAACCAGCCATCGACCGTCTTCAGCGCGTCTACCGTCTCCTGCGGCATCGTGTGGCCGTGCGTCTCATGGCCGCGGCGCCCGATCGGCAGCGGCAACCAGTCGACGACGAGGCCAGTGCGATCCGCCGCTGCACGCATCACCTTAACCGCTTCGGGCACGACCTCGAGCCCGATGTCGTCGCCGTTCAGGATTCCGATCTTCAGCATCAGAGATGGCTTTCGGTGGGCGCGGCCCGCGCGAATCGGGGTGCCGCGCGATTGAAATCGTCGATGCCCGATGACGTCGATGCGTCGTGGCCGGGGTCCGCCGCGCGGGATCGAGCCACCGTCCCTAATGACGGGGCGGAGCACGTCTGCTGCGTGGGCGCGATGCTACTATCGTAGGCACATGATGCCAAAAAAAACAGTACAGCATCCCCGCGTCAACGCAAGGAGGAGAGGTACATGAGTCCGTCACGACTGCGGGTCGAGGGCATAAGCCGTGCCCTGATCGTGTGTTCAATCGCGGCGGCGGCAGTGCCGGTCGCCACGCACGCACAGGGCTATCCGACGCGACCGGTGCGCCTGGTCGTTCCGTTCGCGCCCGGGGGCAACACCGACATCCTGGCGCGCGTGATCACCCCGCGCATGTCCGAGACGCTCGGGCAGACGGTGATCATCGAGAATCGGGGCGGCGCGGGCGGCGTCATCGGCACCGACGTCGTGGCGCGGGCAGCGCCGGACGGCTACACGCTGCTGATGGTCTCCGCCTCGCATGTGATCAATCCCGCGATGGTGAAGAAACTGCCGTACGACTCGATCAAGGATTTTCAGCCGATCTCGCTGGTCGCCGATGTGCCGACGGCGCTGGTCGTGCATCCGTCGTTGCCGGTGAAGAACGTGAAGGACCTGATTGCGCTCGGCCGCAAGCGCCCCGAGCAGTTGCATTTCTCGACGTCGGGACGCGGCACGGTCGGGCACCTGTCGGGCGAGTTGCTGAACGCCGCGGCGCAGGTGAAGTTCGTGCACGTCCCGTACAAGGGAGCGGGTCCCGCATTGGTCGATCTGGTCGCGGGCCAGATCGAGTTCCAGTTCGCCAGCATGCCTGCGGTCGTGCAGTTCGTGCGCTCGGGCAAGCTGCGCCTGATCGCGCAGACCGGCGAGAAGCGCTCCCCTGCCGCACCCGATACGCCGACGATGCAGGAGGCTGGGCTGTCCGGGTTCGTGGTGTCGAGCGGCTTCGGTATCTTCGGTCCGGCGGGCACGCCGCGCCCGATCGTCGATCGAGTGAACGGCGCGATCCGTGCGGCGCTCGGCTCGGCCGAGGTCAAGAAACTCTTTGCCGAACAGGGCGCCGATCCGATCGGCAGCACGCCCGAGGAATACGACGCATTCAATCGCGCCGAGATCGTGCGCTGGCAGAAAGCGGCGCGCGAGGCAAACATCCAACCCGAATGATCGAAACAGACGGAGCACGTGTCATGGACGTCGCACTGAACCATCCATTGAAGCCGGATTCGAATCCGGTCGATCCGAAGCAGGTGCAGGACCCGGCGCAGGTCGCCGATGCGACGCGCCTCGCCGCCCAGCGTGAACTGGCGCAGTCGTTCTCAACGCTGCAGGAACTCGTCGCTGCGGCGCGCCGCAGCCTGTCGCAGGCGACGTGGGACATGCTCTCCGGCGGGTCCGATTCCGAAGCGACATTGCGCCGCAACCGCATGGCGCTCGACAGTCTGGCGCTGCGCCAGCGCGTGCTCGTCGACGTGCGCAACCTCGACACGACGACCACGCTGCTCGGCAAGTCCCTGCCGCTGCCGGTGTTCATCGCACCGATCGGCAATTTCCTGCAGTACGCCGATCCACGCGGCGCCGCCGCGGTCGCGTGCGCGGCGGTGTCGAAGCAGTTGCCGTGCTTCATCAGTACCGCCGCCCGGCCCGGCATCGAGGCGGTCGCGAAGGCGGTCGACCAGCCTCTGATCTTTCAGCTCTACGTCCGTGGCGACCGGCAATGGGTCGGCGACATCCTCGATCGCGCGAAAGCGGCAGGGTATGACGCGCTGTGCGTGACCGTCGATCGCGCCTACTACAGTCGACGCGAGCGCGACATGATCAACCGCCATCTGGTGCGCGAAGGCGGCGGTGACGCCTCGCATCAGGCAAGTATCACCTGGGACGACGTGCTCTGGATGAAGCAACGCATGGGGGTGCCGCTGATTCTCAAAGGGATCGCCACCGCCGAGGATGCGCGGCTCGCGGTCGAGCATGCGGTCGACGTCGTCTACGTGTCGAATCACGGCGGCCGGCAACTCGATCATGCGCAGGCGAGCATCGAGGTGCTGCCCGAGGTCGCTGAGGCGGTCGACGGGCGCGCCGAAGTGCTGATGGACGGCGGCATCCTGCGCGGCACCGACATCGTGAAGGCGGTCGCACTCGGCGCGAGGGCCGTCGGCATCGGCAAGCTGCATGGCTGGGCGCTCGCGGCGGCGGGCGAGCCGGGCGTCGTGCGCATGATCGAACTGCTCGAACTCGAGATCCGCTCGGCGCTCGGCCTGATGGGCGTCACGTCGCTGCGTGAGCTCGGTCCGCACTCGGTGCGTGCGGCAACCCCGGTGTCGACCGGCAGTGTCACCAGTGCGTATCCGATGTACGAGGCGGCGCTGCGCGACGGGGAAGGTCGGCCTTGATGCGTGGCGCGGCGACTGCGGCTGTCCTGGCCGCGGTCGTGCTGCACGCGGCTGTCGTCGGGGCGCAGGCCCAGACGCCGTTCCCGACGAAGCCGATTCGCATGATCGTCGCGTTCGCCGCGGGTGGGGGCACCGATATCGTCGCGCGCGTGATCGGGCAGCGGATGGGCGATGCGCTGGGCCAGACCGTGCTGATCGACAACCGCCCGGGCGCGGGCGGCAACGTCGGCACCGAGTTGGTGGCGCGCGCGGCACCGGACGGTCATACTTTGCTGATGGCGTTCACCAGCCACGTGACGAACCCGCTGCTCTACGTCAAGGCGGGCTACGAGCCGGTGAAGGACTTCGCCCCGGTGTCGCTGGTCGCGACCGCGGCGCTGGTGGTCGCAGTCAACAACAATTCACCGATCAAGTCGCTCGCCGATCTGCTCGAGACCGCGCGCCGGCAACCGGGCAAGGTGACGTTCGGCTCATCGGGCAACGGCACGCCACTGCAACTCGCCGGGGAATTGCTGAACCGGATGGGCAAGGTCGAGATGGTCCACGTGCCGTTCAAGGGCATCGCGCCGTCGTTGGCGTCGCTGCTCGGCAGCGAGATCACGATGACGTTGCCGACGCTGCTGTCGGTGCAGTCGCTGTGGAAGAGCGGCAAGGTTCGCCTGCTCGCCATCACCAGCGAACGGCGTTCGCCGATTGTCCCCGATCTGCCGACCGTCTCCGAGCTCGGGCTGACCGGTTTCGACGCGGTCACGTGGTACGGCATCCTCGCACCGGCGCGCACGCCGCCGGCGGTCGTTGCACGCCTCAATACCGAGTCGGTACGGGCGCTGAAGCAGCCCGAGGTCCGCGACAATTTCGCCGCGCAGGGGATCGACCCGGTGGGCAGCAGTGCGGAGATGTTTGCGAACTATCTGTCGACCGAGCGCGAGAAATGGGGTCGGTTGATCAAGCAACTCGGTATCAAGGCCGAGTAGTCAGAAGCCAGTATCTCGACGCAGTCGACCGCGCCCCGGGTGCCACAACGCGGTACTCGCCAGGTACAGCACGACCGCGTTCAGCAGATGCCAGACGAAGTGCGTACCGTGCGGCCACTGCGCACACCAGGGCAGATCGAGTGTGCGGGCTGTGAGCGATACGATGAACACTACGGCAGCGGCGCCCAGACGCCGGGCTTGCGCGGGCGCCCATGTCGCCGCGGCGATCGCGGCTATCGACAGCGTGAGCAGTGCCGGCAGATACGCGTCGCT
>JACMMK010000068.1 GCA_014379045.1 Burkholderiales bacterium | reverse complement strand
GGCTCGCGGTGTACAGTGCAAAGAACGATCGAAGCGATGCGCGTTTACGCCATTCTCACAGTCTCGCACCTGACATTCGCGCAATCCGGTATCGACATGCCGTTCGATGCCTTAATATAGACGGTCCGATATGTCCGACGCCGACATGAGCGAGCCCAATCCAAGCGCCGATCCGACCCCGCACGCGCGGGGTGCGGCGCGTGCCGAAGTCGATCCCGAGGCGACCTTGACACGGCCGCCCTCGCTCGACGAACCGCCGCAACGCGAACTGGTGGCGAGCCGTGTGTTGCTCGGCATGATCGCCAGTGGCGCGAGCTTGCCCGACGTTCTCGGTGCGTTGTGCAAGAACATCGAAGTCCAGGCTCCCGGCGCGCTCTGCTCGGTACTGCTGATCGAGGATGAGCGGGTGCAGGTCGCTGCGGCGCCGAGTCTGCCCATGGCTTACAGTCAGGCGATCGACCGCCTGCCGATCGGCCCCCAGGCAGGCTCCTCCGGCAGTGCCGCATACTCCGGTCGCCAGGTCATCGTCGACGACATCGCCACCCATCCGGCGTGGACCACCTACGCGCAGATCGCGCTCAAGCACGGGTTGCTCGCGTGCTGGTCGACGCCGATCCTCGGCACGTCGGGCAAGGTGATGGCGACCTTCGACGTTTACTACCGCGACAGCCGGGCGCCGACACAGCGCGAACTCGATCTGGTCAACGCCGCGACCGATTTCGCGAGCATCGTGATCGAACGCGACCGCTCGGCCGCGGCGCTGCGCGACAGCGAAGCGAGCTACCGGGCGCTGGTCGAAACCGCGCCGCTGGGCATCTTCGTGCTGACCCGCGACCGCTTCGTCTATTCGAATGCGGCGCTTGCTCGCATGTTGGGTGCGGCGAGTACCACCGAGTTGATCGGCCGCAGCATCGTCGGTCATGTGCAGCGCAACTCGCGCCCGGGTCTCGCGGAACGCCTCGCGCATACCAGCAAACGAGGCACGACAACACGCGTCGAGGTGAAACTGCTGCGCATGAACGGCACCGAGTTCGAAGCCGAGTTGATCGCGACCCCGATGAGCTTCGGCGGCGCGCATTCGATCCAGTGCATGGTGTCGGATATCTCGGAGCGCAAGCGCACCGAGAAACGCATCAACTATCTGGCGCACTACGACGATCGCACCGGGCTGCCGAACCGCAACCTGTTCATCGACCGGTTGTCGCAGGCGCTCGGCCACGCGCAACGCAGCGGCAAGGCCGTGGCGTTGCTCTATCTCGACCTCGACCGCTTCAAGACGTTGAACGACACGCTCGGCCACGCCGCCGGCGACGTGCTGCTGCGTGCGGCCGGTACGCGGCTGACCGAATGCGTACGCGCGCACGACACGGTGGCACGGCTGGGCGGCGACGAATTCGCCTTGATCCTCGCCGACCTGACGCAGGCCGACCACGCCGAGACGGTGATCGCGAAGATCTTCCAGGCGTTCGAACGGCCGTTCACGGTCGAGCGGCGGCAACTGTTCGTGTCGACGTCAATCGGCATCGCAGCCTACCCGCGCGATGGCGCGACCCCCGACCTACTGTTGAAGCACGCGGACATCGCAATGTATCGCGCGAAGGCCGCGGGCAAGAACACGTATCGCTTCTACCTGCCGGCGATGGGCCTGGGCCTGTCGGAGAGCCTCGCGCTCGAGACCGATCTGCCGGGTATCCTCGAGCGCGGCGAACTCGAACTGCACTACCAGCCGCAGGTCGACGCGGCAACCGGCGAGACGGTGGCGGTGGAGGCACTGCTGCGCTGGCAGCATCCACAGCGTGGCGAACTCAAACCCGAGGCGTTCATCCCACTGCTCGAAGAGACCGGGCTCATCCGCAACGTAAGCGCCTGGGCGGTACGTCGCGCCTGCCGCGACGCGCGCACCTGGAGCGATGGGCGGGGGC
>JACMMK010000067.1 GCA_014379045.1 Burkholderiales bacterium | reverse complement strand
CGTTCGACGAAGGCTGCGCCGACAGCACCGACGGGGCCGTGCTCGCCGCGGCGGCCGCGATCAGCCGGCGCCGCCGGTCCGAGAATCTTGCCATGCTCGCTCGCTGAAAGGGTTCGATCAGCGTGTCATTCTACAGTCGTACATTCGCGCCCTCGTCCCGGCGCCCTCGTTCCGACGTGCGCTCGTACTGTCGTGCGCTCGCACCTTCGGCGCAATCGAGCGCGCCCCGTGCCCGCCTCAAGGCAGCCGGTTCGCCGCCCGGCGCGCCTCGTACGTCTTGCAGTGCGTATGCGCGACCATGTGCAGCGCATCGTCGAGCCCGAACGCGCGGCACCGCTCGAGCATGAAGCCGAGTATGTGATCAGCCTCGATCGGTCCGCCTCGCTCTATATCGCGCGCCATCGATGCGCTGTACGCCGTGTCGCGATCGGCGAAGAGCGTGCGGAACTCGGCGACGAACCCCGGTTTCGGCGCGAAGCCGGCGCGGGTGGCGATCTCGACATTGCGATCGAAGAACGCGTTCATCAGCTCCGTTCCTTCGGGCGTACGGGCGATCTCGCCGACGCTGCCGCGCATCAGACAGGTCATGCCGGCGACCGTCGACAGATGCACGAGCTTGGTCCACAGGTCGTGGCGGATGTTCTGCGAGACGGTCGCGAGGATCGGCGTCGCGTCGAACAGGCGCTTCAACTCGGTAACCCGCGTCGACTCGTGCCCGTCGAGTTCACCGAACGTGATGTAGCGCCAGTCGTTCAACTGCCTGACCACGCCTTCGGGCGACAACGTCGCCTGGATCTTGGCGAGGCCGCCGATCACGCGCTTCTCGCCGAATTCGCCGGTCAGGCGATCGATATGCGCATAGCCGTTCAACAATGGCAGGATCGCCGTGCGCGCACCCAGTGCCGGACGCACCGCGTCGAGCGCCGACTCGAGATCGTAGGCCTTGCTCGTGAGGAGCACGATGTCGTACTGCGGCCGATCGCCGTTCGTTCCGGCGATCGTGGTGACCGCCGCGACGTTCAGCTTCGCATCGCCGAACGCCGGGCTTTCGATCACCAGACCGTCACGCTGCAGCTGCTCGAGCCGGCGCGGACGCACGAGGAACGTCACGTCCGCGCCGGCCTCGGCGAGCCGACCCCCGTAGTAGCCGCCGATCGCGCCGGCCCCCAGCACCAGTATCTTCAACATGGCTCCTCGTGCCGGTTCAGCGCACCGCCCCAGCCGTGGTCTTCACGCCGCCTTCGTCTCTGCTGCACCCTTGCTCTTTGCCCAGTACTCGGGCGAGGACTTCGAGCGTGCCAGTGCATCCGCGCTTTCGAACCCCGGCGCCATCGATGCGTCGGTGCCGGCGAGGTACTGATGATGCTCGATGTTAAGCAGCCGCAGGAAGCTCTGCTGTCCGTAGGTCAGACCGATCGCGCAGCCCAGCTCGACGAGTTCGCCCTCGCTGAAGTTGGCGTGCATCCGCTGCCAGAACGCATCATCGGTGTCGAGGCGCCAGACGATTGCCTCGGCCAACGCGAGCGCAGCCTTCTGACGCGCGTCGTACTTCGACGACTTCTCGAAGTTGATCAAGTCATCGTACGTCGATTCGGTCAAGCCCTCTTCGGCGCCCTTGATCGAACGCTGGTTGCCGCAGAATTCGCAGATCACCGAGCGCGACACGTAGACTCGACACAGCTCCTTGATCGCGTGTTCGACGAGGCCGTTGCGGAAGATCTTGTCCCAGGAGTCGGCAAAGAACCAGAAGCAGTCGGGCACGTGGGCCCGCACCGCGGAGCTCTCCGGGCGCGGCGTGCCATCGCGCGCACAGCGCTCGAGTTCCGCGCGCATCCGCGCGTCGGTGATCTGTTCGAACGGGACGTAGCTGATACGCTGGGTCTTCTTGGTGTTCATGGCGTGCTCCTGTGATCGGTGGAAGGGATGCAGGTGAACGCAGGCGGCCTGAACGCCTCGTGAATGCCGGAGCGCCGAACCCGACTCCGATCATGAGACCTGCCGTTGCGCGAGGAACCAGGGGCTAGAATCGGGGTTCCATCGACACGTAACCTATTCCCGATTTATCTTAATGTCAAGACAACCCGCGCAGGACGCAGTCGCCCTTTTCGTCGCACAGTGGCGCGCGCTGCGCCCCGAACTCGAGCCGGCACCGACCGAGGTGATCGGGCGCGTGAGCCGTCTCGCCCGTATCTTCCAGCGCCGGGCCGACACCTGGCTCGCAGAGTTCGACCTGACGTGGGAGACGTTTGCCGTGCTCGGCGCGCTGCTGCGGCAGGGCGCGCCCTACCGGCTGACGCCGACCGCGCTCTATCGACAGGCCCTGCTTACTTCCGGCGCGATCACCAATCGCATCGCGCGCGCCGAGGCAATGGGGTGGGTTGCGCGCGAGCCCGACCCGGACGACGCACGTTCCAGCGCGGTGCGGCTGACGCCGAAAGGGTTGAAGCTCGCCAACCGTGTGATCGAGCGGCATTTCGCCGAACAGGCAGGGCTGCTGGCGGCACTGAGCAAGGCCGAGCAGGCGCAGTTGGCGAAGCTCCTGTCGCGGCTCGCCGCCGCCCACGAAACCGATACGGCCTGACGCGCACGCACCCATTGCTGCGGGTCCGTCTTTTGCCTCGCTTCCAGTACGTGAATGACATCGGCGAAGGAGCACTTGAATGAAACCGAATCCCGTAGGTTGGTTCGAAATTTATACGCAGGATCTCGATCGTGCCAAGAGGTTCTACGAGTCGGTATTGACGGCGAAGCTGGAACGGCTGGAGAGCCCACCCGGGACGCAGGGTTCGGCCATGGAAATGTGGACCTTCCCGATGGACCACACCAGCATCGGCGCAGGGGGTGCCTTGGTCAAGATGGAAGGCATGCCCTCAGGGGGAAACAGCACCCTCGTCTACTTCACCTGCGACGATTGTTCGATCGAAGAAGCGCGTGTCGCCGCCGCGGGTGGACGGGTCCAACGCAGTAAAATGGCGATCGGTGAGCATGGCTTCATCTCGCTGGTGTTCGACACCGAAGGCAATCTGTTCGGCTTGCATTCGCTGCGCTAAGTCATTCGCGGGGCCGGTGTTGCACTGCAGACGACGTCAGCCGACCGTGTGTTCCTGTCTCACCCCGCGCACGTCCATTTCGAACTCGAGGTCGACGACCGGTGGCCGCGCCCAGTGCCACGTCAGGCCGGCCCGCATCGCGCCCCGGTGGGCGATCTCGGCTGCGAGGAAGGGATACGGGTCGTGCACGGTGTAGAGCTGAGCGCCCGTGATGTCGGGCCAGCCGAACCCTAGCGCGGCCATCCTGCGCTCCATTTCGCCGAGCACCCACTGCGCCTTCTCGTGGATCGCCGCAGGCGCGGTCTCGCCCCGACGCACGATGTGCGATTCGTAGTGCCCCTTGCCCTCCGGCGCTTCGGCGCTGCCGGCGACGATGAACGTGGGCGTCGTCTCGCGGGTCGGTTCGGTGTACGAGAACGCGTAAAGACTCGGCACCGCCGGCTTGTCGAATTCAGGACAGACATTGCTGCGCGCGACCGGATTGACGCCGTCGCGAATCAGTCCCCAGCGCTCGAGCGTGCCGACATAGTCGCGGTTGAACGCGACAAAACCTTCTTCGGTGAACGGTGCGGGCGAGCGCAATTCGCATTGGCAGAATGCGCTCGGGGTTCTACCGATCGCCGCCAGATGCCGTTCGATCGTGGCGAAGGCCTGCACCAGCGGCAGCGGCCGCGCCAACCGCGCACGCACGATCGTGAAGCCGGGCTCGGCCGCGACCCCGGCCGAGTACTGGAACGGGCCGGGGATGAAACGATATCCCCCGGGCAAGAACTGCGGCAGCGAATTCGACACGTGTCACTCCAGCGCGCGCGATAAAGCGCGATGTTAGCCGTTGCAATGCGACGTGCGCCGTGGCGAAACGATGCGACGCTTCGATCCGACGCTTCGTCATGCCTCATGCCGCCGCCGGCGCCATCTGTGCTGGCACCGTCATGCGCAACGCGAGCAGCGCGGCGAGCGCCAGCGCGAACCCGATGCCGGCGACGCAGGCGGCCCAGCCGAAACGTTCGAACACGGCGCCGAGCAGCGCGGTCCCGGCGAGGCCACCACTGAAATACGAGGCGAGATAGATGCCGCTCGCCGAACCCCGATCGGTGGTGGCTGCGCGCCCGACGAACGCGGTGGTCGTTGCCTGCGCGAAGAACGTCCCTGCACCGACCAGCGTCAACCCCACCAGAACGGCGGGCACACTGGGCAGTACAAGCAATGGCAAGCCCGCGCCGGCGACGGCAAGTGCGCCCCAGAACGACGCACGGGTGCCGAACCGCGTCACGGCCTGGCCTGCCAGCGGCGTGCTGAACACCGAAGGCAGGAACACGAGATAGACCAACCCCAGGGCGGTCCGGGACAGCGCCAGGGGATCGCGCACCAGTACGAAGTTCACGTAGCTGAAGGTGCCGATGAAAGCGAACAGAATGAGAAAGCCGACGGCGAAGCTCGCGCACAGCGCAGGGTTGCGAAAGTGCATCGCCCAGAGCGCGAGGGTCGAGTGCGTGGCCAGAGGCATCGGCGCGGGCGCGGCGCGCCCGAGCCAGAACCAGACCAGTGCCGCACCGGCCAGATTGAGCGCCGAGAAGGCAAGAAAGTTCGCGGCGATGCCGAGATGATCCACCAGCGTGCCCGCGATCAGCCGGCCGACGAGGTTGCTCACGACATTGCCCGCGATATAGGCGGCGAACGCTCCCGCCGATTCAGACGCGCTGCAATGTTCGGCCAGGTAGGACAGGGTGAGCGCGAACGCGGTGGCCATGCACAACCCCTGCGCGATACGCAGCGCAGCGAAGGTCGCGAGATCCGGCGCCGACGCAAGAAGCGCCGTGGGCAGCGCGAGCAACCCCAGGCTGAGGACGATGCCCAGACGCCGATCGATGTGCCGGCTGAAGAACGCCACACCCAGCGCCGCGATCGCCATGCCGAGCGTGCTCGCATTGACCGCGAGTCCCATCGCGGCCGGCCGCACCCCATACGCCTCGGCGAGCGCAGGCAGGATCGCCTGCGTCGCGAACAGATCCACCAGCGTCAGGAACGCCGCCAGCCCGATCAGCAGACTGCGCATTGCGCGGTGGATCCGGGGCTTACATCAGCTTCTCGTCCATCTTCATCTCGGTCGGGAACAGGTCCACGGAGATGAGTACCGCTTTGGTCTTGCCGTTGTTCTTCCACCAGTGCTGCGTCGGCGCCCGCTCGGGCGCGACATCGCCTGCCTTGTGCAGGATCGGGACCGCGCAGGTACTGGCGTACTCGTGGATCTGGCCCGAGACGATGTAGATCATCGCGGGACGGTTGGTGTGATCGTGCCAGGGCACGATGCCGCCTGGGGCGATCACCAGCTCGCGTGCACGGAACAGCCGGCCCTGCAGCGCAATTGGATCTTTCGACAGATCGTTCGAGGCGATCACCCTGTCGGTGACGCCCTTGGGCATCGTGGCACCCGACTTCTGTCCGTTGCCGTCGGGGGTGCGTTTGTCCGCCGGACATTCTCCGGCAAACGCCGTGGCGGCGCCGAGCGAGAATGCGCCTGCAACAACTGCTGCGATCGTGGTGCGATTCATGGGGTGAGTATCCTTGCGCAAGGTGGTCAAGTTGAGGTCGAGCCGCCGGCGATCGGCGTGCACTCGCAATCGATGCAGCGGCAACATTCGAGGAGTGCCGCCCTGGCCACTGCCGTCGAGCGCTCGATCAGGCCGCAGGCAATGTCTGCCCGCAGCCTTGCCACATTTACGCGCCAGTCGACTCCGCGGATTCATGGGTGCACGAAGGCGACGTGCGGGTGCGCAGACCGGCGCCTCTCACCATGCAGCCAGTCAAGTGTTCATCGTTCGCAGCGCGCGCAGGCGCGAACTTCAGGACCGGAGCGCGGTGCGCACGCGCTCGGCCAGCATCGGTTGCTGCCGCAGACGCACGCCGGTCAACTGCGCGAAGGCATTGCTGATTGCGGGCGCCACCAGCGGTGTGGCCATCTGACCGGCCCCGGTCGGATGATTCGGCGTCGGGATGACCTTGATGATGAGCTCGGGCATGTCGCTCATCCGCGGCACGCGATAGTCGTAGAAGTTCGCCTGCACGACCCGCCCGTCGGCGATCGTGATCTGCTCGGTCAACGCGAGCCCCAGACCGTAGACGATCGAACTCTCGGTCTGCGCCACCACGTTATCGGGCTGGACTGCCACGCCGCAGTCGATCGTGCACCAGAAGCGATGCACCTTCACCTCGCCGCTGGCGCGATCGACCGAGATCTCGGCGATCGCGGCGACATGCGAACCGGTGTAGTCGATGTAGGCGACGCCGAGCGCACGTCCCTGTTCCTGCAGACGGGCGCGCTGCTCCCAACGCGCCATCCGCGCGACTTCGCGCACGACATGCTGCGCGCGTGGCTGTTTCGCCAGCATGGCCACCCGATAGGCGACCGGATCGAGTTTTCGCTCGGCGGCGATCTCGTCGATGAAACACTCGTTGGCGAAGCAGTTCTGCCCGACTCCGATCGCCCGCAGCGGGGCGGTGCGGATACCGGTGTCCGGATGGATCCCCTCGGACAGCCGGTCGGCGATGTCGTAGCTCGGAATCTCGGTGCCGCGCATCGCGATGTTGTCGCGGCCCTTCGCCGCCTTCGCCCGTACCGGGTCGGCGAACGGCAGCACCCGGTCACAGACCACCTTGTGATGCATGGCGGTGATGCGCCCGTTCGCGTCGAGCCCGGCACGCAGGCGGTTCACGTAGAGCGGCCGGAAGCGCCCGTTCTTCACATCGTCCTCGCGCGTCCACATCACCTTCACCGGCTTGCCCACTGCGCGCGACAGCAGCGCGGCGTCGACGATGAATTCGGTGTCACGGTTGCCGCGCCGGCCGAACGCGCCGCCGATCATCATGTCGTTCAACTTGACGTTCGCCACCGGGATGCCGAGCGCATCGGCGACGGCGGCGACCGCGAAGGTCTGGCTCTGCGTGCCGCACCAGATCTCGCAGGCATCGCCCTTCGGCGACACGTCGGCGACTGAATTGAGCGGCTCCATCTGTGCGTGATATGCATAGTCCGCGCGATACTCGCGCTCGAACACGTTGGTCGCCTTCTGCAGCGCGCTGCGCGCATTGCCTTCCTGCTCCCACGCGACTCCCTGTCGCGACGGGTCGCGCGCGATGGCTGCGAACGACTCGAAGCCCTTGTCGTTCGAGAAGCCCCAGCCGGTCGCCTTGCGCTCCCACTCCACCTGCAGCGCCTGCTTCGCCTTGAACGCGGCCCACGGCGCATCGGCGACGACGCCGACGCCGTACTTGAGGCGCACGACGTCGAGCACACCTTCGATCGCGCGCGCGGCGCGATCGTCGATCTTGAGCGGTGCCGCACCCTCGACCGGCTCGCGCAGGATCGCGCCGTAGACCATCCCCGGCCTCTGCACGTCGATGCTGTACACCGGCGCGCCACGGACCTTGTCGGGTACGTCGATGCGGCCGACATCGCGCCCGATCAGGCGGAACCGCACCTTGTCGAGCGGCTCGAGCGGGATCTCCGGTGCGCGCGCCGGGATCACCGCGAACTCCGCGATCTCGCCATAGCCCAGGCTGCGTCCGGACGCGACATGCAGCACCCGCCCAGGCTGGGTCGTCAGCGCATCGACCGGTACCCCGAGGTGTCGCGCTGCGTTGTCGACCAGCACCCAGCGCACCTGCGCGCCGAACTGACGCATCATCGTGAAATATCCGGTCACCGCGAGGCTGCCTGCGGTGTACATCACGCCGCCCAGCCGGGGATTGCCGTAGAGGGCATCGTTCGGCGGCGCATGGACGATGCGCACCTTCGCCCACTCGACATCCATCTCGTCGGCGAGGATCAGCGGCAGCGAAGTGAGCGACCCCTGGCCCATCTCGCACGCCGGGGACATGATCGTCACCGTGCCGTCGGTGGCGAGCGTCACCCACGGGTTCATTGTCACCGCTGGCGGCACGCGTCCGGTTTCGCGCGACCTAGGCTGGGCATGCGCGATGCCGTTCGAGCCCGACATGCCGCCGAGCGTGCCCGAGGCGATACCGAAGGTCAGGCCGGCGGTCCCGGTCATGAAGCGACGTCTTCCGGAGTCGTGCATCGCTCAACCCTCCTTCAAAGCGCGCTCGATCGCGCGCACGATGCGCGCGTACGTGCCGCAACGACAGATGTTCGGCTGCATGTAGGTCACGATCTCGTCGCGCGACGGCCGCGACTTTTCCTTGAGCAGACCCGCGGCGCGCATGATCTGCCCGGACTGGCAGTAACCGCATTGCGGCACCTGCTCGGCGATCCAGGCCCGCTGCAGCGGGTGGCTCGCATCGGGGGACAGACCTTCGATCGTGGTGACGACGCGCCCCTGCATCGCACTGATCGGGTTCAGGCACGCGTAGTTGGGTTGCCCGTCGATATGCACGGTACATGCGCCGCACTGGCCCACGCCGCAACCGAAACGGGTACCGGTCAGTTTCAGGTCCTCGCGCAGGACCCACAGCAGCGGCGTGTCGGGCAGCGCACGAACGGTGCGCGACTCGCCGTTGACCGTCAGCATGACCGCGATCTTCTCCGACATTTGCCGCCTCCCCTGGCTGGGGGGCCGTACGTCGCGGCCGCCCTCTTCGCGTTTGGCGCTCGCTTCAGAGCGTGGACGACAGCCTAGACCCGGGCTGTCGCCGGGTCAACCTGCAGCGACGCGAGGCGCAGCGAGCCGACCAGCGCCCCCTGCACGTTCGACTGGCGCCGGATCCGCTACCCGGTCATCGCGCGCGGCCGCAGCGATCGGTGAAGCTTCCCACCGTCCGACCCGCCGCGCGCCGCGACCTTCCAACGCCGTGTCAGACCAGCGCTTTCGCGATCCGGTCCTTGGTCAGCGGCAGGTCGCGCAGCCGCACACCGATCGCGTTGGCGATCGCGTTGGCGATCGCCGCACCGGTCGGACCCTGCGCGGCCTCGCCCGCACCGAGCGATTTCTGGTCGGGCCGATTGATCAGCACCACCTCGACCTCGGGCACCTCGTCGAAGCGCAGGATCGGATAGTCGTCCCAGGTCATGCAGCGCACGCCGGTCTCGTCGAAGGGCACCGCTTCCTTCAACGTCCACGACACCGCCTGGATCACGCCGCCTTCGGTCTGGTTGACGATGCCGTTCGGATTGATCGCGAGCCCGGAGTCCACTGCGGCGACGCAGCGGGTCACGCGCACGTCGGCCTCGAGCGACACCTCGGCGACCACCGCGCAGTAGGTCTGCTTGTTCTTGTACTGGGCGAAGGCGATGCCCATCCCGGTAGTGCCGTCGCCGGCGCCGCGCGTGCGCCAGCCGGCGCGATCTG